>JASHSN010000338.1 GCA_030038695.1 Nitrososphaeraceae archaeon | reverse complement strand
ACCCTACAGAGGGCGGGTCGACTGAGCAAGTATTAGTGCCTCTGGCTGGATTGAAAAAATGAAAAGTTACCGGAACATGACGAGGTCCAGCATCGGCTACAACATAACCTCTTTCATTACCACCACCAAAAGGCGATGACGATCCCATCGTTAGCCATGAAAGTTCGTCTCGGGCACCAAAGGGATGAACGAAATGGGGAGGAATAATAAACCTTCCCTCATACATATGAAATGCCAAATGACAAAAGGGACCGGGGCGTGTCCTAGCGCCAGCAGCAATGGCTCCCAGCGCTTTTTCAGTTATCGCCGAAATCAGAACCATTCCTACAAGTACGAACATGACCGGTAATACTACGGTCTGTCTCTTATAATGCGTTTTCAATATGCACCAATGTTTATCCACAGATTCGTCTTCACGCATGTTTAAAATCACACGTGAGAGTATATTTGCGGTACTTCACAACGACTGCTAAAAAAATGGTAGTACCTTGTCGATATAATTGATCTATAATAGATTTATTGTGAAGATTAGTGTAACTTGGTAGGGTCTCCTTGCTCCATGGGAGGCTGAATAGGCTCAGCATCCGAATACGGGAGATTGACGTTTATACCTGGACAGCAGCGGCAGAAGAGAACAGCCCCAGTAGACCTAAACTTCTACGTGTGTGCGATGCTTAACCCGGAGTGAAGTATTCTCCTGGGTCAAGCTCCATCAAGTGGTCCTGTTAACACAGGTATATGTAAAATGATCAATTTACCAGGATGTGATACCGTAATTGACCCCGATACTGGCAAATCTGTGGCTGCTAGTTGTAATATACTTGGTCAAAAGCTTATACTGCTGGATCGTTTATGGTATAGGTGCCTTAATACTTATTGTCGCGTTGAAACTTTAGGGCGATCGTAACAAGAAATGTCGTTCGGGCTATTAACAATTGTTTAACGCTCAGCCATCCAATCAAACTGCCAGAAAAAGATCGTTTAGCCCTTTTTCTTATTTCTAGCCTGAACAGAATAATTAATCTTCCACCTCCTCATACCCAGCATCATTATCAGGCATATTCTTTAGCTGCTCTAGAAATCCATCGAGTCTTTCTATCTCAGATTTTGTTAGAGGTCGTCGACCAAATTGATTTCTATATTTTTCGAACTCATCCTTGTAGAATCTTATCTCGTTTTCTCCTGCATATACTATGATTTTAGCAGCTACAACCTTATCATTTCTCCAAATAGGTTCTATATGTTTCCATTTTAGATAATCCCAAGCACCTAACCTAATACCCGAAGAACAGGTTACGAGGACAAGGGGTTTGATTCTTCTGTCATGATAAGTGATTACTTTAGCAATTTCCTCATCTGTAGGTGCTCTATCATTAGCGAACTTTCTCCCAATAGGTATGACATTTGTTATCTTTTTTCGTGACAGCTCAATATCATGGACCCTACAGAATAGTTTTATTGGCTTGTAGAAATTACGAATAATAGATTCAGCCATTTCACCCGCTGCTGCTTGTTGCTTTTTTTGCGCCCCATTCTATACCGCCGTTCTTCTTTACCTTTATCAGAAATAATCTGGACTGCTTTCAGATTTGTGCTAAACCCCCATCTACAAAGAGTTCAATACCGGAGGTTCCCTTACTAGTTTGACATACGAACCATACCTATCAGAGATTGTTGTTATGTTTCGAATTCAAAATTGTCTATCTGTAGTCTGTAATCTATTCCCAGTATTAGGCTCAAAAAAATGGATCTTGTTACAAGGCATTCCGACCGTAACATCTGTTCCAATAGTAAAATCAAGGTTAGGATCAGTAGCAACTTTTATCGATTCACAAATGCCGATTTTTATTTCTACTAAACGATGTTCACCTAGTAACTCACTAAACGATATTTTGCCTTTTACTTTGATGCCATTAAAATCTTCGTTATTCAAAAAAAGAATGTCCCTTGGCCTTATACCAATGATGACATTGCTCTCAAATGGTAATTTAAGAGGCAAGTTCTTGATTGGGAGTTGCATATGAGTGCCATTTGACCCAGCTATAATATTGTTAATATCACTTTCAATTATATCGCATTTAAGAAAGTTCATTGATGGGCTTCCAACGAAATCAGCTACAAATGTGTTGGCAGGCAAATTGTATACCTCTTCTGGTGTTCCTAATTGTTGAACTAAGCCGTTATTCATCACGGCAATCCTATCTGCCATACTAATCGCTTCAATCTGATCATGTGTAATATATAGTGTCGTTATACGAATTTTCTGTTGCAGCTTCCTAATTTCATATCTCATATAAGCACGTAGTTTTGCATCTAGGTTGCTTAATGGTTCATCCATAAGGAACACTTTAGGTTCTCTCACCAAGGCCCTGCCTAATGCTACTCTTTGCATTTGACCTCCGCTAAGCTCTTTAGGTTTTCTGTTAAAAAATTTTTCTATCTCTAGTAGTTGTGAAATATTTCTAACCTTATCCTTTATTTGCTCCTTCGGAATTTTTCTCATCTTTAATGGAAATGCGATATTATCGTAAATATTCATGTGGGGATATAGGGCATAGTTCTGGAATACCATCGCGATATCACGATCCTTTGGTGCTAGATGGTTAACTAATTGACCTCCGATAAGTATTCGACCAGCAGTGGGATCTACTAGACCTGCAATACATCTTACAACAGTAGTCTTTCCACACCCAGAAGGACCTAACAAGACCATAAATTCACCAGAATTGACCTCTAGCGAAAAATTATCGAGTGCTTTTACACTACCATAGTTCTTTGTCAAGTTTTCAATCCTAAGACTCATAACAAACTTTTATTGGTGTTTTTGAGATCTTGGGAAAAATATTAATCTTATTCCTACGCTTCCATCAACCTATTGAAATTGGTATCTCTAGTTAAGTAACGACAAAATTCAAGATGACTATTCATCGTATCGTGGCAAACCCCTATCCTGTCAACTAATAACTTTTAAAAATCATTATGTCATATAACCTGTATTATGAATTTAACGAAGATCATTCTAGTTTGCAGTATTATACTAGTTATATCTCTAATACTTTTGATCGGACATAGTTTCAAAAATCCTATTACGGCTCAAAAGAAGCAAGTTACCCTTACTGCGATATTATCAGAACCTAAGGAGAGATGGGATATTCTCTTTAAGACTGCACAGCAGAAATTGAACGAAAAACATCCCGACATGGATATTAAAATAGACTATACAGTTTTGCCATACGATGCCACTAGGACACAACTTTTAACGGCAATGGCAGGTCGAACGGCAATTGATCTTGTATCTGTAGATCAAACATGGCTTGGAGAATTTGCTCAAGGAGGATTTCTGAGTGATTTAACAGATCGTGCAAAGTTATGGGGAAAAGAAAAGGATTGGTATCAAACGAACTGGGAGGGTGGCAAATATAATGGTAGATTGTATGGTATCTGGGCTTGGACGGATATAAGAGCTATGTGGTATTGGAAGGACCTATTAAGTAGAGCAGGGATAAGTCCGGACTCTTTAAAAACTTGGAATGGATATATTGCAGATGCAATGCAACTTAACAACGTACTAAAAGACCAGGGAATACAGGGAGTGCACCTCGTTGGTGCAAGTCAGTCACCAGATATGTGGTATCCATATCTGTGGATGTTGGGAGGCGATATACTCAAACAAAAGACCGGACATCCAACGAAGGGAACATACTGGTTTCCAGCCTTCAATAGTACTGCTGGAATCAAAGCTCTAGAATTTCTTAAACAGCAAGTTAATGCAGGTATAAGACCTCAAATAAATCACTTTTGGGGTGAAGAATTTGCTGATAGAAAGTTTGCTGTTATGCTAGAAGGATCCTGGCTACTTAGCGCGTTTCCACACGAACAGTGGACTAATCTTTCCCAGAAAATAGGATTGTTGCCTATGTTTCCAGTACCAGATCTAGGTCAAAGGAGTGCAACGATGCTCGGTGGATGGGTACTTTGCATCCCTGAAACTTCACAAAATAAAAATCTAGCTTGGGAGTTACTTACAACAATGGTAGATCCGCAGGTATTGACACCTATGCTACAGAAAGAGGGTTATCTGCCAACTCAGAAGCCTATTGGGGAAGGGCAGTACGCAGCTTACTTGAACTCTTCTATACCATACTACAAGGAAATGATATCTATGATCTCGATAGGACATATCAGACCCAATATACCGGAGTACCCACAGATAGCTGAAAACGTAAAAGAGGCCATAGATGAGGTATATTATGACATAAAAGATCCGAAACAAGCATTAGATGAAGCTGCCGTAAAGTCATCAAAGGTTTTGGGTTGGGTTAACTAATAACTATACTTATGCGAAATGTTGTCTAAGAGCATTTTCAGAAAGACAGAACCATATTTGTTTCTAACTCCTGCATTTGTGATATTAGTTCTCTTTCTAGTATTTCCACTTTTTTGGAATATATATATCTCATTGCACGATGTGTCTCTAGTCAACCTTCTTAAGGGATGGACTTATGTTGGCTGGGAAAACTTTCTTGACCTAGTTGAAGATTCTAATTTCCAGACGTCACTTAAAGTCACATTTGAGTTTGTCGCAGGATCAGTTGCTCTACAATTTGGTATAGGGTTGCTTATTTCGACATTGTTGAATCAAAAAGTAAGAGGAGGTTGGGTACTACTTGCAATATTTATTATACCCTGGACGATTTCTGCAGTAATAGCTGCCTTTTCCTTCAAATTCATGTTCGATGAGAGTTTCGGTATATTAGATTATCTATTTGGGAAGATGGGGTTACCACCAGTTAATTGGCTTTCTGATCCAAACATGGTAATATGGTCAGTTGTAATTGCCAATACATGGTACGGGACCCCGTTTACCATATTGTTTTTGACTGCAGGTACGCTTTCGATAAATCCAACCATATATGAAGCGGCCGTAATAGATGGTGCGTCTAAATTCAAGAGTTTTTTACACATAACTCTTCCATTACTCAAACCCTTTATAGTAATTAATCTTATACTCATAACGATGTGGTCTGTTAATTTCTTTGATCTGCAGTTAGTTATGACTGGAGGTGGTCCTATGTTTGCTAGTACAACTGCATCACTTTATATGTACAGACAAGCATTTGAATTCGGTCTGCTTTCCAAAGGCGCAAGTGCAGGACTCATCCTTGTTGTGATAAATCTTGTTGTAGCTTTTATTTACGTTAAACTTCTTCGAGTCAGGTAGAATATGCAAAAAAAGAAAGTAATAGACCTTAACAACAAAACTACTACCGTCAGCAATAGTTTCTTCTTTACAGAAAGAACTATAATATATGCAATTATTGCAATCTTCCTCTTCATAACTTTGTTTCCCCTTGTTTGGGTTTTTTCAACATCGTTTAAGCCAAATGAAGAAGCTATCGACTTCCCACCTAGGTTTCTACCACAAAATGCAACATTTAGTAACTATGTTTTTGTGCTGACTGATCCTAGTCTTGTACGTAGTCTGATCAATAGTTTTGTAGTCAGCTTGGGTAGTACGGCTTTAAGTGTTGTGGTAAGTGCTCTCGGTGGTTACGCATTTGCAAGGTTTGAATTTAGGGGCAAAAACCTGATTATGAGCATAATTTTGGGACTTTTCATGATACCTGTTGTTATAAATATCGTACCTTTGTATACAATGCTTTCTAATGTAGGTATGCTGAATTCGCCTATAGCCTTGATCCTTACCTTCCAAATATTGATTATACCGTTAAACATACTTTTGTTAAAAAACTACTTCGAAACCATACCGAGAGAACTTGAAGAGGCTGCGTTAATCGATGGCTGTTCTAGATTAGGAGTGTTAAAGCGGGTTATCATACCCTTATCGATGCCAGGGTTTGCAATAGCGTCAGTTCTCTCATTTAGATTTTCTTGGAATGAATTTGTACTACCTATAGTTTTAACAAACAGGCCCGACTCGGTTGTATTTCAAGTTGCATTATATCAGTTTATTTCGATAAACAGAATTGAATGGGGCTATCTAACCGCCGGGATAACCATTGCCATTATTCCGGTATTAGTTTTAATGTTATCTTTCCAAAAACAAATGATTAAGGGGTTGACCATAGGTGCGATAAGAGGATAGAATCTCGGATAAGGATTCCACTGTGAAGCAGGTCATGTTCCGTATTTTCGACTAAAAATCCGTAATGTGAGCCTAACAACAGATGGATAAATCAAATAATTCGAAATGCTGATGATTGGTAATATCTTTGAGATTCACACACGTAGTACATTGTAGCGCTAATTATGGCCAAGCCAGGTTATTGAAGGAAGAATGTAGTGACCGGATATGAAGTACAAACAGCGAGTATATTATTTCGGCAAACTGAACTATAGCTTTGCATGATATTTTAAGTATTTATCATTCATTCGATTCCTATGTTTGTCTTTGTTGGAACCCAATGACGATACGACATTCAGTGTGAGCGAAGGGTAGCAAGTACGCATTACGATACGAACACGGTAAAATAACGATCGGACCAAAATGGCTAGAGATCGTCAATTCAACATGCTAAAAAAATGGAGTGCTTATGATGATGCACCATCGTTGGCATTACCACCTTGACCACCGTCTGCGCTTCCACCGGCTGTGTTCGGTCCTGTCCCTGGCTGACCTGCCACTCCGTCCCTTCCCGGAGTTCCAGGAACACCTGCTAAGGCAGGGGCTGGCGTTGCAACTACCAGTACCGCCAATGCCAGTACAGTAGCTATTGTCGCTGTTAAAACGACCGATATTTTCTTGTTCATAATTGTCAATATGATCTCCAGCTAACTTAATTTATTAAAGATAGGAAGAATTATTCCTACTAGCGGCTACACAGTCTGTTTAGATATGATGAATATATACTGAGATCGTAGTAGATGAATATTTCTGCACATCGCGTGGTATTCTTTGTAAAGATTATCTGGACTACACCCTCCAGTTTCGTAAAGTGGGTGGAACATCATCATCGACCGGCAAAGTAGGCCACACTTGTTTGCGTTTGAACATCTTCGGAAAAATTCTATTGCACATCATACTACCCAAATGTGTAAAATTATTGAGGTTTTTCTTGATGTTCTGCCCAGTCCCATATTCCTTTGCGTTCCCATTTGCAATAAGCATATATCCATGACTTTACCATCTGTGCAACCTCGTATGAAGTATAGTCATCAGACCAGTCTTCATCAGCTTTTAAGTAGCATATCGATCCATCTACATACATGTGTGGAATTTCGATTGGATCTAGCTCCGGATCTATTATGAAGACCTTCGGAGCAGCGATGGGATAATCGTGCACATATTCTATCCCAATCTTAAATGATCTAGATTCATACCTGCCAGTAGTTTGCAATTCAATTACTGGTAACTCAATTATTATTCCTATATTTCCATTATCTAGCATATAAAAATCATTAACATCTACGTCACGTTCGCCAATAAATTTAGTAAATTTGAATACGCCAGAGATCTGATCAGCTTCGAATTGTATGGTTCTGGTTCCATTTCCTAACACATCATTTGGTGCTGTCAGGTGAATTACCTCCTATGTTTTCGTTTTTGAACATATGCTACACTCTGATCTCTTGTTCAATGCACGACGTTCTTCATAGAGAACAAAGCTTTCGATTTTACGATCAGGTAGATTTCTGTTGTACCAATAATAAATGTCTTGTGTAAAAGACCCGCTTTCTTCCTTGTCCCCTAGTAATGTACTCAGAATCAACTTTACCGCTGGCAAAGTTATAAGATCGATGTCAATTCCTAACCCAGGCTGAGTTAACATATCATCTACATTTCGACCATAGAAAATGACCTTGTCCGTTACTTCTGTATGTTCAACATCTACATTGTTACTATAGATACAGTCATAGCATATTGATTTCTTAAGAGGATCAACTCTTATCATGATACCCCCGCTGATTTTATCGAATGTTCCTGCATAAATCACGGGGATCCTATTCTTATACGCGAATGAATTAATTCTGCTATTCATTACATGGTCTCCTACAGCTGAAACTATTAAATCCACACTTGATAACAGCTCTTTATAGTAGTCTTCTTCATATTTATCGTTAATTGAAAAATCTCGTTCCACGGTAACGATCTTGACGTTTGGTATTCTTCTAAGTATATAGTCTCTAACCGCCAAAGTTTTGTATCTTCCAATATCATTTATTGCACATACATGTCTGATAATATTGTGTTCTAACAAAATATCTCCATCGATGAGGGTCAGTTTACCTATCCCACTTTTTGCAAGATATGTGGCTATTAATGAGCCTCCAGAACCGAGTCCTATCACGCATATACTTCTTTTATTAATACGACTCAAAGGATAATCAGGGTTATCAATTCTCAAATACAAAGAAGATTTATCCATTATAATAACAAGGATTTCAAGAACATGATTATTCACCTTGGTGTAAAATTTTAACAGTTTTTCTTTTGACAACTGTTCAAATGTTATTTTTACATTAAGGTTACCTGGTAGTCCAAAGAATAGATCCGATCCGTTATATCTTACCTTACCAAGAGATACTAATTTATGTTCGTTATCAGTTAGAATGGATGTAGATCTTATATGATAGATCGAATTGTCTATAATTGAACCGTAGATCGAAGATTCTAAGTAATTATCGTTTTTTTTAGACACATTGTTTAAGATAAATTCCTTAACATCTTGAAACAAAACGACAACTTGTCTATGCGCTTCATTTTTTTTCCAGAATATTGTCTTTTTTAGATCATTCAATTTTCATCGTCCTAGGACGACATCTTAAGGCGGTAAGATAACAACTTGTTTATGAAATTTTGAAACCGAAGTAAGATGATGTTAGGAGATTTTGACATGTATGAGCTAGTTGCTTTTCCGTATTGTTGATCATCTAACTTCCTTTCTACAAGTTTCATAAATTCGACTGCATTGAATTGTTCGTTTTTAAGGAGATCGTCCAAATCATAGACGGATAGTATTTTTTTGTCTGTTATCTCTTTTTTCTTAAATTTCCTATCATCGAAAGAATAATCGGTCGCTATCAGTTCGTTCGTTCCGTCGCTGCAAGAGTCTATTATAAGCGATAAATAGCTTCGCTTGTGAAGATTCCTGATAAGAAAGATCTCTGCTTGTTTGTCATCACCAATACTTGGTCCTCCATAACCTAAATGCTTATGCCAATTTCCAATATATTCAAGTCCGCTTTTTTCCATCCTTTTAGTTTCTCTTATCGCAACATCTTCGTCCATTTCAAAATGAACTTGAGTTCGAATTGCATTTGGCAGGTTTACCACCTTTAGAATTATAATGTATTTGTCTATAATTTTTCCAAATAGCAACCCACCCGTCTCAACATGTTCATATTTATTGCTGTCTTCTAGTATGTTATTGGCGCTATCTTGTGCTATGAGGACTTCACTATTCATAACAAGAAATAATGTTTGGTCACAGGTATCGTTGTGTTACCATCCTCGTCGGTCATAGCGGCCTCATTAGTGATATACATCTTTGTG
>JASHSN010000337.1 GCA_030038695.1 Nitrososphaeraceae archaeon | reverse complement strand
AACGGCAGGAGGAACATGATGAAAGACGGAGGGTATTATATGATATGCTAGATAATGAATTACCTGGATGGGGCGAGAAATATCACGAATTATTAGGTATTGGTGGAAGGCCTTTGACTAAAGAGGAGCGGGAGAAGGTCAAAGGATTTTTGGAACAACTAAGAAATGCTCCTCCTGATAGTGATGACTACCAAAGAGACTCTTACAGGTAGTACCAGATTGGATGAGAGGAGCACTTGTCTTGGGTGACATTGGAACTGCTCCGAATTATTCAGACTGCATAAACAAAGCTAAAAAATCAGTTTTGGTTCCCCCATGTCAAATATTATCAGGTCTCCATGTTTTGTATGCCTGTTAGACTCCCCAGGAAGATATCAACTAACTGCGTTGATAAAATCATGGCAACATGGGCATATGTATATCGTTTCCCCACACTCAATACAAAACGATTTCTTCCATTCTTGTCGTGAACGACACTTATTACAACCTTTCAAGTTCCTACCTCTTTTCCTTTTCTATGGACAAAATATGCTTTAATATTATCTTACCTTTCGATGTCAATATGTATTCTCTGGTGGCGACAATCGCAGCACAAAGTTTATTATTTTTTAGTAGTTGTAGACAAGGGTTGCTATAATCATATCTGCTCCATCGATCTCATCATTGTGGTCCGGTCAAAAATCGATTGTAAATGCTAATGTACTTTCAGTTTTATCAAATTTTATCATCTTGGTTTGTCCTAAGTTAAGATCGTCAAGTACGAATTGATATAATCTAGCCAAATATATAGACACTTTCATTCCCATATCATGTTGAATGACATATGAGTGCTTCTGCTGATGATTATTTGTCTCATTATGTCTGTATGACATCTCTTCATGTCTGTATGGAAGATCAGATATTTTTATCCAGGATTCTAAAAGATCTAGAGTTGACTTTATTGTATATTCATTTCTCATAAGAAGTATAGAATCCTTTGCGGTCTTTCCCACGTATTCTGCCAGAGATATAATTTCTTGTTCAGGTAGATATTTTATGATCTTCGAAATAAATGGTCTTCTAATAGATATGAAACCAGCTTTTGCTGCATTAGAATGCCAATTTAGGTGATCTTTTATTAATTTATTTATGAGCGTATTGGTACTGATATCTTTTTGTCCTGCTTCACGTCGTAGATTCCTTAGTGCTTCAGACTCAATTCTAAACGTAACACTCTCACTCTTCCCCCTTGTCGTGGTTCCTGTCAACAAATATAAAAATTGGGTTTTGTATCTATATAAGGATTTTTTTAGGGAATAGTTCCGAAAAAATACTGAATTTCTAATATTAATTCCCAAGAATAAAAATTCATCAGAAACTGAAATAATATAATTGCACTGTACCTTCTAAACACATTTTCAAAAATAATGAAACAAAAAAATCCTAGTCTTCTTATACGTGATTCATTAACGATAGTCGGTATCTATTCGGCACACGAAGCTACTATCTATGGATGAAATGAAGAGAATCTTACTTGTAGATGATGAATCGGATCTTTGTTTTGCGCTAGAGAAGGTTTTAATCGAGTATGGATATGCAGTGGATTCATACGAACATCCTCTTGTAGCATTAAATAAGTTCAAACCTCATTTATACAACTTAGTAATACTTGACATTAGGATGCCTGAACTAAATGGCTTTGAATTATATCTAGAAATAAGGAAATTAGACAATAAGGTTAAGATCTGTTTTCTTACGGCTGGTGAAATGTACTACGGCGTATATTCAGATATATTTTCTTCAATACCTGCCAATTATTTCATTAGAAAACCAATTGATAACGATGTACTGATAGAGCGCATAAATGAAATTATCGCCCATGATACCCAGATGACATAACTCGCCATGAAAAGCAGAGCATATGATTCTATGTCACCCTGTTGGTAACGCTCTGGCCACAATAAACAACGCCAATATTCAATTTAATGCTGGAGAAATGGCGGCTCAAAATCAAAACCAAAATCAAACTAAATGCCCAACAGGACATACCAAAAATTTCTGTGATGGATGGCATTTTGCCAATAATGGTTTTAAATGATATGACCTTTAGATGTAAAAAATGCGGTATGTCTTTTGAAGATAAGAAACATTACGAAGTCCATAAAGGCGTTCATAAACATCCAAAATCTAAAGTGAAAGAATATGGTACAGATATGCCATGGAGGCCAGGTTTATAATGTCATCTGCTGCTTCTCACTGATATTAGAGAGTTTTAAATTTACATACTAGTATCAGCTAACAGATTACCTATGATAAAGAAACTAAGAACAATAGCTTCTATCGCAGTAGTAATAGGACTGTTTGCGACAGGTCTAGAAGTAGCACAAGTTTGGTCTCAGGCGGCCTATGCGCTAGTATGATACTTCTACAATCTGTTTATTGTACCTGGCATGATACTCAGGGCTCTGTGCCACTTTGATCTATAATGTCTTAGACATAATCCCTTAGAATGTAGGGTCCGCTACACGATTTGTTGTTATCTCTTAGTATCGGTTGAACACTTCCCTTTATGTCTTACCGTGTGGATTGCCATTAGGCATGTGATCGTCAATGTCGTGAGGATTGCCTATGATTTTGCCTTGGGGATTATTCGGTTGTGCATAGCATCATTGTTATCAATAACAAAAATGGGTAGGGGATTTAACCCCGATGCTACTTGGACAGATCATCTCGTACTGGAGTGTGGATCGCCTACAATATCTCCTGCTGGGTTTTGATTGCATGGACCAGCCTGACCTGCTGAGCAGCCACTCCCTAGATTTAGCGGACCAGCTGGCTCCTCGTGTGGATTGCCTACGACTTTGCCTTGGGGATTAAGAGACTGTGGGTGGTTGCCTGTTGGGCCGCCAGAACATGTTGCAGTCGGCGCGGAACCGGCGCATCCGGTGGGACAGCCGGATGTTGCAGAGCAGAGAGGAGAGCCGGATGGCGGGGTTGCCGACGACGGTTGTTGTTCTGGATCAAAACAATGAGGATTCCCTGACGTGGGGTTGGTGGTGGGGTTGGTCATGCCGGCGGGGGCTGGAGGGGACGTATTGGAACCTACCGCACAAGTGCCCTGCGATTGTGCGTGTGCCACTTGTGAGACACTAAGACCCGCTATCAATGATGCGATCGCTGTTGTTAACACTAAGAACTGGATAGTTTGCATTGATACGTTATCTATTCCAACATTTATAAAGATCATAGACGAGTATCATTTGTGGTATTTGTCATCTAGTTTATATGATGATGAATTTCGACGTACCGTTCCAAAGCGATTACGGTTAGACAATTGTACTACAGTAGTGGATAATCCTCCATATAATACTTATGGAAATGTGTGAAAAAAGAACCAAAGTGGAAATCTTTGTTAGATATGAGCAAAAAATGGTGTCAAGGGAGCATACCTTCATTTAGTGATGTGTACTAAAATCTCACCTTGCGCCGGTTTGATACTCGTAGCCGCTAAATAATCCAGATATCAGTCTTTACCTTCCTAAATATTCTAGAGAGCAATCCCTACAGATCGCGGTTAAAGTGTGCCCCAAGTTGTCGGAGGAGACAGCTCTGATAATTGCAGAAGAGACATGGGAACAGCAGGGAGACATCGGAGATGTGATGAGACTGTCCAAGTTGGTTAAGAAAGACGATGGCCAAGGTGAGATCGCTGAAATTATTAAGACGATGCCAAAGTATGGAGATGGTACAAGTGCTGGGTATCAAGAAGGTAGTGTGAGGAAGAAATGAGGGATTATCTAGAGTTTGAGTTTGTTTCGGATAATATCTTGGTAAGGTCTGATTTAAATTGAAGAGGTATACCATGTATACTTCCATGTAAACTAGTCTTTGCAACTAGGTGCTTTACCACTGGCACAATATGATTTACCATCCTCTTCTATAGAGTTACAAAGTCTAATTCCGTCAGGAGTTATTCTGATTATGTCAAACCACGCCGGCGACCACCATAACTTTCCTAGCCCCCAGCGTAGGTTGGGTGGAAGCCACCACCAGCGCTCAATATATCCTTTCTCTTCACAAGCAGTGACCAATTGATAGATTATCCAAAACCTATCAGCTCCTTCCGCATAGGGCGGTCCTCGTCCTTCCTCCATCTTATTATAAACTTCAATAGCCATCAATCCATTGCGGCGGCCCTCATTAGTATGTGTTCGATTGTGTAAACAACAAAGGAATATGCGAGTTGTCGGGTTTTTCTGGTCAGCGAAAGGGTTTGCGGTCATTAACCAATGGCAGCCTGATAATCATTTAAGGATTATGGGCTGTTAGACTATAACCGCGGCTACTCTGGCTCTCGACACAAAAGCTATAGCATCATATCCACATATGGCTTGAAGCTCATTCTGGTCTTTCAAATTCATTTCCTTGGCTATTGGGAACAAGTGAAAGTTCTAACCTTTTTACTAGGTTAATACAAAAATATTCAAATCATGTAATGCTTTTAGGACCCAAGAGTCATATTGCTACAAAATCATTTTTTGAAATGATGCATATGGTTAAATCTCCTTTAGTACTTTTTCACCCAAAGATAATTTTGGATATGATATTAACGAAAATAATGAAGATAAAACGATGATCTAACCATCCTATCTGTTCCAGGCATCATGAGACAATATCTAGATGGACCAGTCAGACATTAGTTGCTCTTTTAACTTATTGGCATTGCAAATGATAGCTGATAACCGTCTGGGTCTCGTATATGAAAGAATCTTTCACCCCATAAAGCATCCGTAGGTTCTTTTTCAAATGATACTAATTTTGATATAGAAACATCATTTTTGAAGTATGAGTATAGTCCATCCACATCTTCAGTATAGAATATTATTCTGCCAAAATTTCTCCTATTGTCAACATGCGTAAGAGTGTTAGTCCTCAGCTCTAAATTGAGATACATAGTAATATCCTCACCTATCTTAAATGTTGTAAATGTATCATCGATAGATCCACCGTATACAATCTTAAAACCGGGTACTCTAGAATAAAACTTGCATGACTTTTCCATATTTTCAATTGATAGGGTGATGGCAGAAATCTTGTATACTTTCACAATATTTTTTGTCTTATTATCTGTGTTAAATTTTTAGTAGTAGCACCCTTATTCCTCACGCAGCTCACCTGTTTTTGGGTTATTAGCAGATTTCGATTCATTAGAGGGTTAACCATCTCTGATAATGTAACCCATCGCAAAATTGTGGATTCTTTGTGATGCTTTATGATATTTTCCGCCTTTTGAGCTAAGATATGGGGTAAGAATAATTATCCTGAAGGTGAAGGAGCTACATTTGGATTTAGTTTACCTATGCAAAATCAGATTAGACCTGATAAAAATGTCTATGCCGTTATAGGCGATCTATTTTATCATAGAACTCGAGCTCAAAACACGGCCTCTGGAGGCCGGTGGCATAGTTAGAGTTACACAAGAAGGCCAAACTGTCGTTAGGAGTTGCGAATAGATGCTTTGAGATTATCGTGTATTTGAATCATGTCTTTATCTGTTTTTCCATGTTCTTTTATGCCATGTTGCGTTGCATCTCTTAAAACATCTTCTTCTGTTTCGCCTTTTGCAACGTAATCGCAATCACATCCAGCGTCTCGACAAGATAATGTCTTCATAATTGCATTAACGATGGAGACTTGTTTTAGTCTTTCGTTGTTATGGGTAGGTTTCCAGCTTCATATTTTCTAGTCCCTTGAGAATCAGGATACCAATCTGTGACTCGATTTTACAAGTTCTAATTCAAATTTCTGGAAGAACAAAAGAACAAAAAGAAGCCGTTGCTAAGGCAATAACAAATGCAGCGGTAGAGATTTTGAAAGCTAAACGAGAACGTGTTATTTTCCCATATGATGAAAGACCCAGCGAAGATTGGTATTCAGGAGAACAGCTATAGAGTTTCTAATGATATCTCGCTTGCCAAACCAGTCACACCATGTCATAGCCACAACACCCATTTTCCCTTCTACACAAGGAATTTGCAAAATACGTCCCATACGCCCCATTGGAATATGTCCTCTGAAAGACATCAATAAATTTCAACCAAACGACAAACTACCGAACAAATAGATGAAAAGTCCGTTCACGACTGACTGAGAAGTTGACGAAAGGGATTATGAACAAGCCCGCGACGATGGTTATGGTCTGGTCTGGCGTTAACCAATCTGAACGTGAACGGACATCTTCTATTATGATATCATTTATTTATCTTGTTGGAGTCGAACTTCTCCCATAGTGAACAGAATATCTCCGTTGCTTACTTTTTTATGAATTTCCTTGATCTCTTTTGAATCCACCATATAAAGGCTGCTTGAGGTATAAAATGAATAGATGGAAAAAAATCACTACTACTAGCCGAATGAGATTTCTACTTTAGAATGCCAATTTGCTTGTAAAAACACGGTTTTATTGGTTTGTCATGAATTTTGCAAGCGGTAAAGTGCCATGCCGCTTCAAGTGAAAGGAAGATGGCTGCAAAACTAAGGCCAACAGATGCTATATAGTATGCCGTATGTTCGAACATATCGTTTTTAGATGATTGAAGAATATAAGGCTGGAAATAAAGTTTTCTAAATGATAAGTTTCATATCAATTATAATTTTAACTACAAATGTTTAACATTCAGACGTTAGTTTCCTTTTCCTTTTTGAAATTGCAATCAGAACACCTAGGTTGTAGTTGCACACACGTCTGGAAACGTCTTTCAAACCACGGAGTTAAGACTGCACTTGACTCCCACCACCACATTATCAGAACAAGCTAAACTTACTGAATTAAGCAATCTGCAGAGAATTAAAATCAGGAGATTTAGGAAAAGGATTTGGTCGCGCGAAGCTGACTTATCTGATGCAGGCCCCCTGTCATATATTTTTAATATTCCTGAAAACCAGGGAAAATCAGTACAAGTCCGGAAACCTTTCCATAAAGAATTGTCGTACATATGAGACTAAAGGCAGCGATATTTCAGCGGAGAACAGGCTATTGCAAAGGTTCAATCATCTACATAATGTAAACTATTTGTTGGAAGAGGCATAAAGTTGCGCAACTCCTACAATAGTTCGAGCTACAAATGAAGACAATTTGTTCGGACTAGACCGATATCAGAGTTTACCAGCCTTAGATTCAAACTCATCTGAGACAGACAGTAACCAATCCACACTAGACCAAAACCAAAACCCAGGGACAAACCTAGGTGGTTAAAATGAATCGAACAATTTTGTTATTGTCCCTGCCATTGGTTATAACTCCAACAATAGCCCACGCGACAAGCTCCTATCAATATGGCGCTAAAATGGCAAAAGGTGAGTGGATTAACTGTGGGAATTGTTGGTCGGGGTCGGCTTACTGTTCGAAAAACAGCCATGAACCCGGGCTACCATTGCTCTGTCCTGCAAAACTGAAATCATAATCATCCCCAACAGCAATACTGTCAGAATTTGATGTATCCTGACCTAGTGCGTTAGACTGACTGGCGATATTGCAGGTTAGGTTCCCATTAGCGCCATTTTTCCTAGAAATATGCTTATTATTTCATCAAATAGTTTGTCCTTGTTGACAGACGGTAGATATTCTGTCAGGGATTAGGCGAATTTAAAAATTGTTGAATCACATTCGAAGGTATTCCATGTGACTTGAGCTGTTGAACTAATTCAGCTGGATTAGAAACTGATGTCTG
>JASHSN010000336.1 GCA_030038695.1 Nitrososphaeraceae archaeon | reverse complement strand
GATAAAGAACATGTAGTTGCGCTTAGACCATACCAAAGAGGCATGGTAATGCATATATTGTATTATTTAGATGAAATTAGACCTGTAGATGAAATCGAAGGATTAACCAATGCCCAGAAGATAAGTGATAATAAAGAAGAACTATCACTTGGAAAGCTCTTAGTTGAAAATCTTTCTAGCAAGCATTTTGATATGAGCAAGTATTCCGATTCATATATAGAAGAATTAAAGAAACTAGTAGAAGCAAAATCCAAGGGAAAGACATACACAAAACTACCTCCAGTAAAAAAAGAAGTCACTCAAGATTTGGTAGCTGCTCTGAAAGCAAGTCTTCAGAAGACAAAAAAATGAATGGAGAAAAATATACTTTATGCGCTGCATGTTTTCTATATTTAGCTATCTTGAATTAGCGTCATATATGCGAGCACTAGCTTCATATCAATCACATTAAGAAGGTATGGCTAACATAGAATTAAATTTTTGATTGGTAAATTGTCGATACGAGAATATCATAATAAAAGGAATTTTACGAAGAACCTCCCTGGAATACGGAGCAACAAGCAAACAAACGAGACCAGAGAACCGGCAATAGTAATGAGATTCGTGGTTCAAAAACATGATGCCACAAGGATGAAAAAGGAGAATTAGTATTTGTAGGTCATACTGGTAGTGGATTTGATTTCAATTTACTTGATAATCTATACCGGAGAAAAATGGTTTCCAATAGGGAGCATTTCATTTAGAATGGTGTACTAAAACCTCTTTTGTGTTGCACCGTTGATGACACAAGGTCCAAGGATCTGGCTGACAGACCGATCATTACAACTATATGTCGTGACTTCTAATGCCTTATGTCTGTCCACAGCTCATGCTACTGTTGTGCGAGATCATAGGCCTTTGTGGACAGACGCAATCGATATCCTTAATTATTGTGACATGAGGCTTATTAGAGATTGACGAGAATAACTAGGCCCTGAAGTAGTTCGATCAAGATAATTGGGTGAAAATGAGTTTCGAAGAATTGATGCTGAAGACACTCAAATGGCCTTCTTTTCAATTTTTAAGTCCTATACGACATGAGTGTTTTTGAAATGAGTCGAATTTCACCTCCCTTTAGACGACTAAACTAGGAAACCATTACAGTCTGGGTTTCTACGTATCAATTTACCCAAGTACACCAAATCTCAATTTATCTACGTCGTCGTCGATGTCAGGGTTTGCGACAAGTGAAAGAAGAGGTGGCCGAAACGCTAGGTGAAGATGTATGGAGAGAAAGAGGGCGACATCCGAGAGGTTATATCGATGAGCAAGTATTGCCAGGATTATCGAGACTATGAAGAAATACGGTGAAGAACGATGGAAACTACTTTCTGTACCCTGCTTCGTCGAGACTCGTATTACCGGTAATTCCTGTATATGCACCAAAGAATAGGTTATGGATTATCTGTGGCTATTTTCATGGCTTTCTTTATAGCGTATCCTGTTGCTGTGCCAAACAGGATTCCTCCACCTAGAAAGTCTTCTACTAACAAATGAAAGATTCACATCCCTTTCCATGAATTATGTATTCCAATTTCATCTCTTATCACATCTAGCTTAGTCATACCTAGTACTTGGGTAATATTTAGCTTTAACTGTTGTGGTTAAGAATTTGGTATAGTTTTATTAATTCATAGTATATTATAGATGGATGATGGGAGAAATTACTTCTATTGCAAGGAACGCCAAATCATTCGCTTCCTTAAGAACGACTATACCGATTTCAATGGTAAGACAGTGGAAACTAAAGCCGAAGGATAAGCTGTATTGGGAATGGGAAGTAAGAGACGGCAAAATGGTAGCAGTCGTAATAAAGCATGAAGATAAACCAAAGCAAGCATTAAAAAAGGAAAGATGAAAAGGTTATTTCCGTCGTCGTAAATTTATTGGTTTCCTCCAGATCTTCCAACCTTGCCATCTGTGTATATTCTCTAAAGTTTAGATAGTCTACTACTTGTGGTTTTCTCTACTACCTTTACCGTAACGCAAATAACTTGAATCAGCTTTTGTCGTGGCATAATATCTAAGAATTTGATGCTCTGGGTTGCAAAATTAGGTCGGACTTGTCTCTCCTGTGGTAGTTCAACATCTTTATTAGGCAGATTCGCGACATTGGATTCAAGCGAACCCGTTGAATTCGTTGGTTCTGACATTACAGGTTACAAATAACTTTACCAATTGTGTTCCTTAACTTTAACTAACATTACTCATGACATATGCACATGAGATCCTTCTAAGGTTTTCCTAGAATTCTATTTCGTTTCCACCACCTTACCTAGAATTCAATTTCTTGATCCTCAATGCATTAGGATGATTAGTTCTGGCAGGTGGCTTTGGCCTCCGTAGCAGCAGCATAGATACAAAATGCGCATGTACATCAAGAATCTCGCGGGTCTATTGCTAGCCTATAACATTTATGATCTATGCTTTAGAATGTCTAAACTACGTACCATTCATATATGAATACACGACAGTCATAATTAATTTGCTATACAAAGTATGCGAAACTAAAGACATAGATAATAATGCCATGAAATCCTTCGCAATAGACACCAATAATGACATACTGATAGGTAAAATAAATTACAAAATGTTTGCTTGTAAAAACTATTGTCCTCACAGAGCAGCACGTTTATCTAAAAGCCAGTTGAAACCAGGTGAAAATCGGATAGCATGTTACATGCATGGTTTTGAATATAATGTTTTTACTGGCAAATTAGAAAGTATTCCTAACAAATGGATTAATCAAAGCGAAGGATGGAAAAAATCTGGAGAATTGGTCCTCTATGATGTAATCGAAAAAGAAGATGGCAGTGTCTTTGTTAAGCTCCCGTAATAACATAAATCCTATTGCTAGCACTTACGTTCTTATTATAATATTAAAAGGAGTGAATGGTTGTCATATCTAATATATTCGATCCAATCGAGTAGTTGGAACTATGATATGTCTAATGACCGAACGTGTTATTTTCGGCTTATCCCGGTGATAGTATGGATTTATAGAACCGAGGCAAAACAAGATTAGGTTCATACTCGTAAAACACAAAGAATCAGCGACATTTATGGCTTAGAATAACTTATCGGACAGACACCTCTGTCAGATTTATTACGCAAATAATGATCTATTGGAACTTCAAGCCCTACTCGCGCGCGGACTCCTAGACAGAAATATCATATTTAT
>JASHSN010000335.1 GCA_030038695.1 Nitrososphaeraceae archaeon | reverse complement strand
TTCTTAGCAATTGTTGTAAAGCATCTCAGATATACTGTATGAGTAGAATGTCTACTGAGAACTGAACCATAATATGAGCAAAAGTTTCACAATAATCTTGCTGGCAACATTAGCACTCACTCTTATGGTGCCGGTGGTGTCTAGAATTTCTCCTATACAACAAGCAGACGCTACTACGTCTGGTCAGAGAGGAATGGATGGAGTTAACCTCTGTAGCGATCCCTCAAAATGCATTTGTTGATGGTGGGACTGGCGGTAGAGGTAATGATGCAAATCTGGGGCCTTCCTTCAATGGTAATGGAGGAAATGGAGGCATTGCATATACATGTGATCTACCGGATTTGTATGGGGCGTATTGCCTAGCTAGTGGAGCTTTTGGCGGTTCTTACAATTCTTATAATACGGCGGACGTTTTTGGAAGTTCAAGAAATGGTAATGGCGGGAATAGCGGCACAGTTAGCTGCACCGGAGAAAACGTTAGGCAACCACCCGAACCACCACTGGCTGAGACTTGCCAAACAATTGGTGGCCAGGGCGGTTCTTACAATTCTTATAATCTGGCACTCGGTGAGTCAAGTTCAAATATTGGTAATGTGGGGAATGGTGGCAACATCTATAGTTATGCCTTTGAAGGTATATGTGTAAGCTTCGGAGGAAGCGGTGGCTCATATAACAGCTATAATCTCCATGGCAACTACTGGAATGGTGGTAATGGCGGTCAAATCTATGGGGACCCCTATAGTCCATATGTATATTTAAGCTCAATTGGAGGAGCCGGCGGCTGTAACAACGCAGGCCAGACCCACGCGTCACGTACGTCATGTGGTAATGGCGGGGATGGTGGAGACGTTAGCCGAGTTGGGCAAAGTTTTGGAGGAAACGGCGGCAATGGTGAAGCAAGTAACGGATTTTGCGGCACCAATGGCGGCAAAGGAGGTTTTGTTTTAGGAGGCGGCCAGTCTAACGGAGGAAATGGCGGAGTGGACCATGGAAAGGGTGGAGATGGTGGTATGGCGTTATTCGACGGTATTGCTGACGGACAGAATGGTGATAATGGGAATAGTGGCAAGGGAGGAGATGGTGGTCTTGCGATGGGACAAGGTGCTGTGGCTAACGGTGAAAATGGAGATCGTGGTGGACTGGCATTTGGGGTCGGTAGTAACGCTAATGGTGGAGGTATTGCATTAGATGGCGGTGTCACTCACCCAGGTTGTAACATAGCGATAGACCACGATTGTTTTAACCAGCCTGGAAGGTAATTCGGTCTTAGGAATAACCGGATGCCCACCAATCCTGCCAACACTCGCTAAATTTCCTGTCCCAAAACCCGATACAATTTGTTTTCCTAATGAAGATCTACGTCGCTATAAGTATTGTAAGTCATCTACTTATAGATTAGTCTAACTACTGCCGCGCCAAGAGCACCTCCGACACATGGTCCTGCTTTTATGTTCCAACCGACTATATGAGCAAAATCGCCACTAGGACCTTTAGCACATCCGACTCCAGCTCCCAGAGTTCCAAACTTGAGTATATCACCAAAATCAAAGCTATTTGGAAGCGCTGTTACATTACGACCGCCAGCGTCAAAGCCTGAGACTGGGTGTAAGGCCTGCATAGCTACAGTCGCTACCGCCACCTGTAGAATTATTACAAATTAGTCAAATCAATTTTATAACATATTTGAAGAGCATACTAGAAAGAATATATAGCTGTTGCGATGAATTATGATACTTAAACACACATCATTTATAATAACAGGAGCAATATTGATAGTCGCAGTAGTAGTAGTAGCGCCTTATGGTGCAAAGGTTGGAAATACACAGGGCACTAATATGATGAAGAACGTGAGTAAGACTATAAAGATGATTGTTCCTGGCGGTAACACGAGTAACACTATAAACATGACTGCTCGAGAGTGGAATTTAGGTAAGACGATAAAGATCATTCACTAGCGGTAACCCGAGTAGGAGGTACGAGTTAGGGCACCTCATCTGAGGACAAAAAGCTATCACGTCGTATGACAGTAAAGGAAATCTGATAAACTACGTAGGAACAACCTAATAACTTTTGGTGCTAGGGCGTGTCAAAGGAGTGTATTATATTAATGCAAGTGGTTATATTTGGAACTTTGACATTTTATATTTTAACGGTCCTCCTTCCATCCTATTATTAGGGATTGTATTTCTTTAGGCAGATACTTAATGTCCTAAGCGTTATCGCAAGTAGGACCTGCTGTGCTATATCTAAACGTCGCCATAAGTAGGGAGTGGTTGCTAGTCATTACTTATAGATTAGCCTAACTACCGCCATGCCAAGAGCGCCTCCGATACAATCACCAGCCTGGAAGGTAATTCGGCGTCAGGAATAATCGGATGCCCTCCAATCCTGCCAACACTCACTAACTTTCTACGAGCGTCGGGACAGATTCCGACAAGTCCCAGAAATGAATATTTTGTTATGTCTACCGCAGATTTTTGGGGGGATCTTCAATGAGTGAATGGGTATATGGACAAAGT
>JASHSN010000334.1 GCA_030038695.1 Nitrososphaeraceae archaeon | reverse complement strand
TTTTTGCTGTCACTCCGAAGGGGCTACCAATGCTTGTCGCATGTTCCATTAATGGCGATAATACATTTCTGAATGACAAGTTGGAACAGCTTCACACCATTGAAAGTTTAGCAAATGGTAATAGATTGCACTAGTTGTGGCATCTTCTCCCATCTATTATGCTACAGTACGCCAGTTATAATCGACGAAAGATATCTTCGCTCATATAAAACGGGACAATATGGGGCTATATTGATTGTTTTATTCTCAAGCTATGTCGAAGTTTATACAAAAACCAAACCTAAACCCCAATCTTTTATAGAATTCAAAGACCAACAATGCGGCACAATACACCTGATGAGATAGATAGATAGATATGAACAGAAACAAAGCAGAAAAAATAGCTGCAATAGGTCTGTTGGGTGTTCTGGTCACGATATTTATTGTGCAGAACTTCCATTCCATTTTTGGTTAATATGGCTACCAATAATTGGGAGAAAAGTGTCTACATACATGCAATTCAGCACTACAGACTGAATGACTATGGAATCGTATTATGATGGCTACTGATCTGGCACCGTTTGCAGGTACTGTTGGAGGAGGAGGATGTATAATGATTTCCTAATTTCTAAGGCATGACATTGGGCTCAGTTCTCTTTGCCCAACATGAGCAGCAGAACTCCCCTTCAGCCTGGAAAATGTCCACCTCTGGCTGACCACATCCATCGCAGGTCGGAGCGTTCCAGACCAATGAAATTTTTACGCATCCGTTGGAAGAATCGTCCATGTTTTATAATAGCGATTTTGTGATATTTACATCGTAGGGGTTCAATGTCGTTGACTTGTTCTACATAGAGTTTGCGTCTCATACGGAAAGGAGAGGTACACTGTCACTCGGAACATGCTAGCTGTAGTATAACCGGACTCGTACGATGAGCCGGAAAGTATATAGCTAAGGATGATTATACGAATGTATAATGAAAGGTGATAGGAGGCCAAAAGCGAAGAGACGTTCGACACGCCATGTATCAGAGATAACAGCAATAGCGAGTGAATTCAGTAACTCGGCCAAAATCATTGTTCCTAGTTCGTGGTTGGTAAGAGGATCATAGGCTTTCTTCACTCAGAATATATCTCAAAAAATCCACAGAGGAGCGAAAAGCAGATGAATAGTGAACCTTTGGTGTCCAATATCGTTCCCTTTGCTGGTAGTGCCTCCACATGACTCATATGTAAGGTTATTGCTAAAATAATATTCATATATTGAATTGCGAAATCTGTACACTTTTACTTGACGACATCCTCCTAGAAGATATTGCTAAGGGTAGAATAATGAAGAAACATTTAGATGTGTTACATAGAAAGATGCCTTTAGAAACGAAGAATTGCCAACCGTGTCAAGAATTGTTGTTGATGATAGACGGACAAATAACAGAGGTTAGGTTAGACGAAATAAGAGAACATATCAGAATGTTACACGAACAGGTTATCACTTTTAACAATTTGTCATAGCTGTTCGATTGACGAGATTGTCATGTCTAAAATTGCAAACCCACCTTTAAACCTGTGAATGATATCATTCCGGATAAAGTGTAGTATACGGGTAGGTATGCATAAGGAATAATTCATTATTAAAACCTTCGTCACAAATGCCTGTTCTTATTCATCACAAGATCAAATATGGTGTAACACTCAGAACATATAGATTAGCATAACAGAACGTAATCATGGTGCGTAATGCTTATTTAACATGATAAACATGCGTCATCTTCGCGTGGGCTGTATTAGCATACTTGGTGTGGGTTGCCTTACATGGTAATCTACACCTAAATTTTCAAAATATTCAGTCACGGACATATGGAGCTGTGTTGTCGGCAAAGGCGACACTACTTTTGAGGAAAAAGCTACCGCAAGCGATGGCCTTCGTTGGGAAATATTCATCAGTAATTACTTATCGTGTCGCCGTCATCTCTTTTGAGTAGTGATCTAAATGTAGAATAGTGTCAGAAGGGTCTATAAGATTGCATTTTAGTGTTAGAAGAGTATACTTTTCTTTGCACGTGGGGGACATTGTATAGACGATTGTTATAGATCAACTAAGTTTTGGGGTGTGGTATAACGAATACGTCGTGTTGTGTGATGTTCTACTAGCTGATTTGTATATGTGTTACTATTGAAAGCCGATCAACCTAGCGATGAACTAATTGCAGAGATATCTTTAGAATTATTGGCCATAATCATTCATTCCGTTTTTTTTGGTCAGTTTGGCTATTTGGTGTTCTGTTAGTTGTTAGATGGTGCTTTAGAACTGTTAACGTGGCCAATTCTTACCCCAATAATAATTTGTTCGGAGTAGCTAGTTGATACATATGGATATGAATAACCAGCTTACAATTCAGCATATGATAGCAAATCAAATTTCAGAGAATATGATTTAGCGTGAGTTGAATCATTAATAGAGCAAGATCAAGTTTACATCTTTGATCTGATTTGTCTTAGTAGAGAGTCATTGTCTACTGGTTTATATATGATACAACTTTCATCGGTGTTAGGATGACACTTTTTTAAAGTTCCATAAGAGAGCTCATCAGCTGCTGTCAGAAAACAAATTGGGACTTTATCAGCTAACTTCCTAATTTCACTATATAAACTAAATCCACTCATTCCCTGCATTATAACATCAAGTATGA
>JASHSN010000333.1 GCA_030038695.1 Nitrososphaeraceae archaeon | reverse complement strand
GCAGTGTATACGTACCTATCGGCTAAGACTATATAACCAGCATGAACTAGCGGAAAAATATTTCTTTCATATCTATCAGCAAAATCTGTTGCATGAAGCAAACAAAAAGTTGTCGGTGTGAGTCTGCCTTTCTTTTTCCCTTTTGAAGTGATCTCCTTCACTAACTCAGATGAATTCCACTCTGTCAAAAAAACCCGCATGCCTTTAGATATAAGCCATTTTTCAAGCAGACGAATTTGTGTAGATTTGCCGCATCCGTCTATTCCTTCGACTACAACTAGTTTGCCTCTTGAGTCTAACCTTCTATTATTAGATCTCATCACTTTAAGCTTTCTCAATTGCTATTAACTTCCGATAGATTCTAGTGAATCAAATGCTGCAAGTGACATATATTTCAAACGCTATCAAGATTCTTGATATCTTAGATGAAGATCTTTATTTTCATATCATGTCTATGATCGTTAATATTTGTCTTAAGCCGATATATCATATAGCCTTGTGTTGATATGGGGTCAATATAGATTCATTAGTTCTAATCATTCATCTGCACAAACGACAACATATGATGCTTTTTTATTGAGCGCGACGACATATGAAAAGTTTCGGTGACGATGAATTGTTAAATGGAAATTGTGTTCCTGTAACACGAAAAAACCACTGCTCTTTTCTTATTCATCATCCTAACCGGCAAAATGTACTATCAATATATTTGTTAGATTATGATGTTAGCACACTAAAATTTCCGTACACCTGGCTCTTTCTTCCGAAAAGGTACCAATACCTCACAAACTGATATTCTTAGGAGCAGAAAAAAAACAAATATGTCCTTACGGGTGTAATTAATTGCAGATGTCATTCAGCTGCGGTAATAAAGTTACATGGAACGTGGACCAGTCATTGTAATTTCAATCATCATAGTTGCAGTAATCGGAGCATTGATTATCGCGTATTATCAGTCAACTTCTTCAAAAGTTGTAGCAGCACAATGTGATAAGACAAAAAAATCTGTAAAGTGCAGAATGAGACGACCCACTTTGGTGGTTATTTTCCTGCGTACTCTTATTATTATGTTCCGTTCACACTGTATGGTCCTGGGTTTGGCATATTTTACCCCGGTTTAATATTCACTCCGAGTGTATGCAGTAACTGCCTTACCAAGATAACGCCGCAGGATGAACAAGATGTTCTAGACTCAAAGGGTCCTGTGTCTCAGTCAGATTTGCCTTCTGAACTGTCATCAGCGCAATCCGAAAATCATAATCCATCAGAGTCAACAAATCCATCTGAACAGTCATTATCATCAAAGAATCCCACTTCAGCTGAATCTTCGCCATCACTTGGAAGTGAAGGAGGTACAGGTGGTAGTGGAAGTGAAGGAGGTACAGGTGGTGGTGGAAGTGAAGGAGGTACAGGTGGTGGTGGAAGTGAAGGAGGGGGAGATGAAGGATAGTATTAGATATACGTTATGCAGTTATTCGTCAACTTACATGAATTTGCATCCCTGTCCGCAATAGCAAAAGAGGCATAACTATCAAGTTACAGATGCTTATATATTTATCGTTTCTATATAATAAGAGAACTCCTCATATCCTGGAAAACGTATAGAAGTATCGACACGTATAAATAACTAGTCGAATATTATGGTACTATGAATACGAAAGTAAGCGTAGTATTCAATACAATAGCTACAACGCCTACAGTCGTAAATCCGTCTACAGTAGTAAATCTACCGGCGACAGTCGTAAATACATGTTTATTACGTACAATCCATGACACAACCTCGACAGGTACAACGGTCTGTCTTCTACCAACATATGGCCGCTACGGCGGTGGCTTCGGTCATGGCTAGTAAAGCAGATGTTAATTACTTGCCTATCGATTTGCAGTGGATAAAAGAAGATCTAATAGCCGCGGATTTGATTAATCAACTTGACATAGCATATGGATTAAAGCAACTGTTAATCAATAACACTTTTACCCTAAAATCGCTGCTATATATGCCAACGTCAGAATTAGCCAAAATTCTAGGCATCGATGATTATGTCGCTAGTCTTATAAACAATGCAGTAAGGAGACTCGTACATCAGCATAAGAATATACTACTAGCACAATCGACAGAGTGATTGCTTCCAACCATTTTATCCTATTCCTGGAGTAATTTATGAATAATTGAGATGGCGGCTGATCCCTTGGACATTTTCTCCCGCTAGAGAGAATCGCTGCATTAGTTTAGGTGTTTGAGCAGCAAAATCCTAAAATGAACGAAATGTGCGCCTTCATAACTATGCGAAAGATACCACCAAAGCCCCATCCCGCATGCTTATGCCCTACTATGAGAAGCCAATTTACCATGACGATCGAATAATAGTTCACCTAGAGTCCATTTTAAATAAAATATAGGTTTAACTTGATACATTTGTACATCTGCTTTCTTCACTGCAGGGTTACCATTTCCTGTTGTCGTTCTCATTGCTTGCATACTTTCTATTCTGTCAATAAACGTAGAACCATCTGTACGCATATTCAATTCATACTTGAGTACATTATAATGACTAACGTGTTTGTTTACATAGGAAATATTTATAGTTGGAGATAATTCCTTATGCAAACGATATTTTGCATTGTATCTGGCCTTCTCAAAGCTATTCAAAAGCTCATAGCTACTATCAAAAAAAGGAATTGTATTAGTTAGAAATTTCTTTAGTTCACTTATTTCTTTTTGAGATATACCATACGATTCGTTATTCCATTTTAAATAATAGTTTCCTATCTCTATGTTTGGCTTATAGTAATCGTTAGGTACAAGATATTCTTTTATTATGGATTGAGGTAGATTCAATATATTTAGTTTATAACATGAGCGCAGATAAAGACATTACCAAGGAAATCGCAGCAACGTTTTGGATATACCATTGCGGAAGGAAAACAGGAATTTGTTTGAAGAGATGTTAGACAAATTTCGACTCGATGGAAGCAGCTAAAAGATGCAGGTAGAAGATGGATTGCAGAAATCATCTTTTCTCGATCAAAAGAGTATTAGCTGAAAATCCTTTTAGCAAAGAACAGCAACGACTTTGGAAAAATAAATACAAACCTTTTTACAACAAACTTATACATAGAGCGAGTTTGATAACAAGTTTGACAGACTCATCCAAATGACATAAAAGTCGACAAACATCGACCTTAACAAAATAAATAAATGATGCTTAAGCCTTCTTGGGTGTCATTCCCGGGAGTCGGTGCATTAGGGCCGCGCGCAGGTTCATGCTTCTGCAACTTCGAGAAGTACATAATAAAACCGGTGACGAGTCGTCATCTCCACATATATTTTTTCTTAAGATGACAAAAGTGCAATCTGCGATAGTTTCAGGCGAGAGTTAAGTCTTGTTATAGTAATATATTATCTGTATATTTACAGCAGGTTTAATATATGTTACTTAACCTGGTATCATTATGAAGCATATGGCAATACCAACATTTATAGTGTTATTAGTAAGTGTAGTAATGATAGATAGTGGACACACCGCCTTAGCCCATAATAGCCAGTTTATAAGTGCCTCCAATAGTGGGAATAATCAGCAGAACTGTGGTAATTCGTGCACTGTTACTTCGTCAAACGCCATCAGTGGTTCAGGAGTGACATTAACTCCAACTCTAATTCCAACTCAATCTTTATCTCCATCTCCAAACCGAGTACTAACCCATTCGTCCCTAACTCTAAGTGTCACCCCTGCATTTCAAGGCGGTGTCACACTAGCTGGTAGATTAACTACCAATGGTTCAGGAGTAAGCGGAGCTACTATAACGTTTACGGGTCGAGATCAATTTGGCGACGATGCTAACCTGAAACCAACTGCTGTAACGGATGGTAACGGAAATTATCGAATCACTCTTTCAGGCAGCGTTAATTTTATTGCTGTTGCAGCACAATTTGCCGGCGAAGGTATAGGTGCGTCACAATCAGGCGATAAGTCTGTTCCGGCACACTGATGCCATGTTGATACGGTAACCTTGTTAACTCACTATGTTAATCCAATCTTATATTTCCTATGGTGATATATTCAATTGTTCACGCATGCCCAATAATCAATTAGAACTACCAAGAGAAGAACGAAGAGTGACTAACGATCTAACAACTGCGCTAAATCTAAAGGTTACTGAAGCGTATGACAGGATGTAGGGAAAGGAATAGCAAGGATTGTATAATGTCATGCGTTGTCGTAAGAAAAAGTGCCCTTTAACGCGATGGCAAATCTTTTATCAAATTGTTCTTCGGTACATACACTACTCATCCTCATAGGAATTCAAAAATAAATGTATTCAATATGCTACATGTTGCCTATGTATGCAGACCTTTTTAATACTAAATGTCTACGCTCTTTAATTCTTTCGAGCTGTCTTTGCAACAGGACATAGTTATTCGAGGAGAAACGGGTGAATCACCTGCTTGTGATACTGCAAATATTGTTGAGACAGAATTTTCGTGAAAGAGGAAAAAGAAATAGCAAAATTGAATACTATCAATCTGCGTGTTTATGTCTAAATCAAGATTAAAGGAACCTATTAAAAAACCTATCAAATATCTGAATTTGACTGTTTATGGGCTTTCTTGTTGGTGGCAGATCTGAGGGCTTCTAATATAGTTTCTAAATCTAACGAGCTGTTGTAACGTATTGCATTGATGTAAAAAGTTGGTGTGCCATTCACACCACTCCGTACACCGCTCAGAAAATCTTCTCGAATTCGACGTGCGTGAACATGTGAGGACATATCAATATTGAACTTGCCCAGATTCAATCCTAAACTGTCAGCATAATTCTCTAAATTCTTATCATCCAGAGCTTGCTGGTGTTCATATAAATGATCATGCATTTCCCAAAACCTATCCTGTGCGCCTGCAGCCTCGGCGGCTTCAGCTGCGTGCTGTGCATGTGGATGAATTTCTGTGAGTGGAAAATTGCGAAACACAAATCGTAATTTATTACCAAGGTGTCTTTGAACTTCCTTGATCATTGGATAAGCTTGTCCACAAGACGGACACTCGTAATCGCCGTATTCGACTAATGTCAGAGGTGCAGTGGAAGAGCCTTGAATATGATCTCGATCACTAGCGACAGGTAAAATCAGTTTTACTATTTCGCTCTCCATTTTATATTACCACTCTTTAGTCTTGTTTCTTGCTTGGCTCAGAGAGCAATCCTAAGGCTTTCAGGATTCCTTCTGCCCCTGGATTAACGCCTATTGGTGAAACATAACTCCATCGTATAATCCCGTCACTGTCAATAACGAATAAAGCTCGTTCAGTTGTACCTTCTTGTTGACGATATACACCGTACTTTCTGGCTACTGAGCCTTTGGGTTCAAAATCTGAAAGCAACGGAAAGTGAAGATTCCGTTCTTTTGAAAAGGCGAGGTGTGACCAAACACCATCGACGGATATTCCTACTAGCTCAGCATTAAAACGCTGGAATTCGGGCAAGATTTGATTATATAGTGCCATTTGATCCCAACAAACTGGAGAGAAGTCTGCTGGATAGAAAACAACAATTGTGGGATTACCTCGAAACTGGCTTAAGGATACCGATTGGTCAGGTGTAGTATGAAGAGTAAAGTCCGGTGCCGGAGTACCTGCCGTAGTGCTAGCGACCGATGAGAACCTATATCTGACATGATTATTACTATTTAACACATTTTAGTATATATGCATGGTAGTTGTAGGCATCTATCCAATGAGGCTATCTTGTACGAATAATTTGCAGTGATGAAATATCATTGCGTTCACATCTGTTCGTAACTATAACGGACTGCAGCGAAATGAAAATGTTTAGTTGTGAGGTCTTAAGTTCATTATGTTCTACGTTACAGCACTCTCACATGTATACCTAGTGAGAAAAGTATAAGCAATTCAGCAATTTGCTGGAACGTATATAGGAGCGTATATAATGAAGTCTCTACTACAAAAATGCTATTGTTAGTCACTACTAGTATCATTAACAAAAAAACTTATTTGATGACGTTTATTGCTTGGGCCATGATAGTTACCGATGTAATCTTTGGCACCTTTCTTGACGCTTTGGGAAAGCCTCTTAATTCTTCTTTTGGTGTAATATTATTTCTAGCAATGAGTATCACTGTATTTTTTGCAGGTCTGTATGCCCTTAGAGATTATATGGTTGCATTGCGCAAAGACCTCGAGGCTCCTTCGTTCTTTAATAGGCTGTACAAGGCAACACCTATTTTTCTTTATGCACTTTTAGTCATCTTTGGAGCTATCATTGTTGAAATGGTGTTATTTTCACAATATAGTACTTACCTGCTGATTCTAATTGTCTTAATCAGTGGAGTAGCTATCTTGTTCTTTGGTTTTCGCACTTACAAATTTTTGTCATGGTTCAAGTCGAGTGTCAACAAACGACACAATATCATGATATTGGCATTTGCTGTTTCATCGATGCTCTTTTGCATCAGCGTGACAGTTACTACTGCACTTGATACAAAGGAATTAGTCTTTGCAAGACCATCCTCCATAGATCCACATTTCCACTCGAGCAATTCTATGGCAAGCAGACACTTATCTAGAATAGAACTTGTGATTCATCTTTATGGTTTTCTTGTACCTCAAGTTACGGCTATTGCTATCGCAGAAACAGTTGCTGTTGCATATTTCCTTCGTTATTTTAAGGATCAGATAGGAAGAGCAACATTTTGGACAATTATTATTTTACCACCTGTACTTTTTCTTACTGGGATATTTGTTCCTCAATTATTAACAACTGGAAGTCAATTTGTATATATGGAGCCCAGGTTCCTTCTCTTTAGGGTAATAGGTACCGCAGGATGGGTTGGAGCTGATTTTGTAATAGCTTTTGCATATCTTCTAGTAGCAAAAACTCTTGGACGGCAAATTACCACTTCTCGTAATAAGATAATTAACTATTTGATTATAGCAGCGTTATCAACCATTTTAGTTTCTCCGACGACCAACAACTGGATAACCAACTGTTCTTATCCACCCTTTGGAGCAATCCAACGTGCCTTTGTTGTGCTTGCTTCTTTTCTCTTTAGCATAGGAATATACTCTGTCGCGTTGTCAGTCGCCCAAGATGCAGAATTACGTCATTTAGCCAGAAAATATGCAAAGGAGTATGCTCTACTAGATACTTTAGGTAATGCACAAGAGACTGCTGAGATTATACGAAAGGTTGTAAAACTAATCCATAAACACGCAGATGATATGGAAAAAGAAACAGCAGTAGAATCTTCAATGTTAGATGACAACGAAGTTAGGCAATATTTAGACGTGGTAATTAGGGAGACTAGAGAAAAAAAAGGATGAAAGCACATTCGACGCCTAGCTTTGAGCTTAGTGACGAGACACAAAGAGGGATTTGATCATATTCCAGGAATAATAAGAATGATAAAAAAGACTCCGGTAATTCTTCGGGTGATTTGGACTGGATGGTAACTTAGGGTGATAAGCTGGTAACTCAGGGTGATGGCAAGGTGTTAACTTAGGGACACACTATCTTTAAGAAACTTGCACTCCTGCTAAGTGTTGCATCCTGAGGAGCGAAAAGCAGATGAGTAGTGAAGCTTTGTTGTCTAGTATAATTCAACAAAGCTATTTCATACACTTGGGATTCCTGTCAGCAACGGATTGGGGTTGGGTTAGAAAACGACCAATGCGCGTTACATTGGGCAATCAACAACGACGTTAAAACTATGATCTCTGTATCGCTTTCTTGCCCTTTGAGTAATAAAGCTCAGTCAGTACATCGTGTAAGATTTTTTTTATCTCCTCCTCTTTCAAATCCGGCTCATCTGTTGTCTCCAATGGTTTGAAACGTTCTTCGAGAGAGTTTACTTGGACTTCAAGTTCTTTTTCCATCTGTGAAACTCCAATTGTTTGTAGGAGTGTCAGCTGACTCGATGCGCTTTTGTAAAATTCTTTCCTGACTTGAGCGTCTCGAGATACATGTCTGGCTGAGCTAAAAATCCCAACAAAAAGAAGGTATGCCCCTACAGGTATAAATGCTTCTGTCACAAGGCCGTATGGAGGATAAACATGGTATTGCAGTGATTCTATTTGGATGGAACCAA
>JASHSN010000332.1 GCA_030038695.1 Nitrososphaeraceae archaeon | reverse complement strand
GACGGACAGAGAAGGAAAACAAGTCTCTGCAGGGACAGCAGATCCATCATCCGATATTAAATTTGTAGAGGAAGAATTTGATTACTGGCTCGTATCTATTGTTGGGAGAGAATGGACGAAGGTAACCAGAGAGGCAGAAAACATAGTACAAGCTATAACAAAAAGATTGTCTGGACTAGCCATAAAGGAAAGATCAGTCCTTGATGTTTTAAATGAAACAGGACTAAACAAAAAGAAACCGGTGAATTGGACAACACAAGATTTTCTAGAATTCTGCAGGAAGATTAGGCTAAGAAGCAAGCCTCTAATCATCGCAGCAAATAAGGCTGATTTGCAGTCAGCTAATGAAATCATTAAAGAGATGAAAAATAGCAGGAGGGACGTAATTCCCTGTTCTGCTGAAGCCGAATACTTGTTGAGGCGAGCTGCGAGACGCGGCATCCTGAATTATCTACCTGGAGATAACTCATTCGATGTGAAATCTGGCAATTCCTTGAGCGAGGCACAGAAGAAAGCGTTAGATCTAGTAAAGGCCATGCTCGGTAGATACGGATCCACAGGCGTCCAAGAGGCGATAAATAATGTGTGCTTTAACCTTTTAAGGTTGATTGTCGTGTATCCTGTTGAAGATGAAGTAAGATTAACAGATAAGAAAGGAAATGTACTTCCAGATGCGCGGCTTGTTCCGCAAGATTGCAACCCAAAGGAATTGGCCGGACTCGTTCATGCCGATTTAGCAAAGGGCTTCTTGTACGCGATAGATGTCAGAACAAAGCAGCGGCTTGGAGCCGAGCATAAATTAAATCATAACGATATAATTAAGATAGTTTCTACGACAAGCAGGGGATAGAAAAAGTAGAATATGCGGTGCCTTGGAATCGAAAGCACAGCCCACACTTTTGGATGTTCTGTTATAGAGTCATCCGCGGATGAGCTAAGAGGCCGCATAGTATCAGATTCACGTGATACCTACAAAGCACCAGAGGGTTCGGGGATTCACCCTAGAGACGCATCGAGGCATCATTGTGAAATTTCTGACAAGGTCTTCAGAAACTCTCTGGCACAGGCAAAGATCTCGATTAAGGATATAGATATAATTTCGTATTCGGCTGGTCCAGGGCTTGGCCCATGTTTGAGGGTCGGAGCGGTAATTGCGAGGACACTTGCTGCATTTCATGAAAAACCGCTTGTTCCAGTGAATCACGCAGTTGGCCACATAGAGCTTGGAGCTATGCTAACTGGCGCTCGCGATCCTTTGGTTTTGCTGGTTTCTGGTGGACATACTATGATTTTGGCTTTTTCGGAAAACAGATGGAGAATTTTTGGGGAAACACTGGATATCACAATTGGACAGTTATTGGACCAATTTGGAAGGCATATGGGGTTTTCGTCCCCATGCGGTGACAGAATTGAACAACTGGCCTCCAGATCCTCTGGTGAATATCGATTCTTACCGTATGTGGTTAAAGGAAATGATGTTTCATTTTCCGGAATGCTCACCGCAGCAATACGTGCTACGTCAGATCAGGGGAACGAGCTCGCTTATGCCGAAGTATCTTATTCTCTACAAGAGACGGCATTTGCAATGATTACGGAAGCAGTTGAACGTGCACTTTCTTTCACTTCAAAACAAGAATTCTTGATTGTAGGAGGAGTAGCAGCGAATAAAAGGTTAGCAACTATGCTCAAAGCCGCATGCAAAAGACACGCGAGCAAATTCTATCAATGTCCACCCGAATTTGCAGGAGATAACGGAGCACAGATCGCATGGGTCGGTATGCTTGAATTTATGACCAGCAGAAAACAGATCAAAGTTGAAAATGCATCTGTATATCAATCATGTCGCATAGATGAGGTCGACGTGGCGTGGAGTAGATAGTCATAGGGAATTCCTATAAGCTTTGATTTGTTCCTGGATTGCCTTGGCCCACTTACGATTGCTGTAAACGCCAAACTTGTATACTGATCCGTTTGTAATAAGAATCAGTTTGGTTGCAATAAACCCTTCAGTTTTTACCGAAGTTATTTTATCAAGAGGGATATCTAGCGCTGCTTCAGTTGTTTTTTTTGAAAGCGTTAGCATTGTTCCCTGTGTCCTCTGAAATATAATTCGTTGATTAGTTAACATCAGTATTCCGTTCTTCAAATTATCCTCTGCGCAGTCTTCATCAAGAATTCTCTTCTCTCCAGGTCTAGGCTCGACATGATTCATCTTTTTATGCTTGGGTTCAATGCTATATTACTATTGCAGCATCTAGAAAATCTGAAAAAGGATTGCTAATTAAAAAAGGTGCAGAAGCAAACATCTACATCACTAAGTGGTATGGAAAGGAAGCAATAGTGAAGATCAGAGTGGCAAAACCGTACCGTCATACTTCAATGGATACCCAGATCCGCAGGCGCCGTAGCGTTAACGAAGCTAACATGCTCTCGGTTGCAAAAATGGCTGGAGTTCCATGCCCATTTGTATATTTCGTGGACCCCGTGAGATGTGAAATCGTAATGGAGTTCATTGCAGGACAGAACGCAAAAGGAATAATGAATGCGGACTTGTCACTCCAGATGGGAAAGTACACAGGACTTCTTCATTCAAAAAACATTGTGCACGGCGATCTCACCACTTCAAATTTTATCGTAAGTAACAAGTTAGTTCTTCTAGATTTCGGATTGTCCTTTTACTCACAACGTATTGAAGACAAAGCCGTGGATGTTAGGTTGATAAAGGAGGTTTTCAGCAGCGCCCACTATTCTATCTTTCCGTTTCTTTTCGAGTATTTCTTGACTGGTTATTTAGACATAATGAATGAGGAATCAGCTAAAAAGATCTTAGAAAAAGTTTCAGATATAGAAAGGCGCGGCAGATACGCCAGACCTAATTAAAATAAGTCACATGCATCAGAAATAGTGCCTTCGATTAGCATTTAGAGCTTCTTGGGACCTTGCAATCTCTTTCTCCTCGTCAGAAGATGCTAGTAGCTCTCCGAGCGATTCTTTTTCTAGATGCTGCTTTCTATCTTCGTCAGTGGTAAAAATAGCCCCACATACAAAACACTGAAAATCCGATGTGCTGATCGGTACATCTATGATTTTATCACGATTCTCTTTCGTAGACAACAGATAGTGTCACCATTGCGGATATAAAATATTTAT
>JASHSN010000331.1 GCA_030038695.1 Nitrososphaeraceae archaeon | reverse complement strand
TGGAGATTCTATCCGAAAGAGCCTTGAAGTCAAAAGGCTTTTCCATGAGCTTTATCTCCTTAACAAAGGAACCGTTAAGAATTATTTTAAGGATTCCAAGACTCTGTAAATTATCCAACACGACATCGAGTTTTTCGTCGATGCCAGTTAAGGTTCCATTGTAAATTTTTTGGTCGGAAGTTTCCACGGCTACCTTTTTACCCAGAAATTGAACCATTTCTTCCCCAAATTTTCGAGCAAGTACTGCACTCATAATATTCCATGGTCATGTGTTGGGGTAATATATACATGAATTTTTGTTGCTATGGATCGATGAATAAAGCAACTATTAATTACTAATACTCAAGAAACCTCTGAGCATCTCCTTTTTCATATACGAGAGAAAGCCAATCAATACTCCCGATTTGTTTTTTTGACTTTTTATGTAATTTTGAAATCACATCATCGGCTATTTCTTTTGAAGTTTTTTCCGTCACGTCAAATTCGACAACTCTTTCTCTTCCAAATGTTTCCAACGAGTCATAAAGAGTAATGCCAAGGATCTCGCTGGCAATATTCTCTCTTATCTTCACGGGCGTATACTTTCTCTGCAAAAAAATCTTGCCTAACTGGTATGGTGAGCGCCTCAAAACTGCGACCAGATCAATTCCGGTTGGCCCTAACACATAAGGCGCGAGATGTCCTACTATTACAACATCCTTTGCTTTTTTTAATTCTTCTAATAGGAGCTTGTGTGTCTTTTTAACATTTATCTCTATTCCGTTCAGAGCATTTCTTGATAAGACTGCTTCTTTGTTGTTCAAGACTATGCTGTTGATATCAATTATTTTTGCTCTGCCTAACTTTTCTGATACGAATTTTGCACAAGTATGCTTTCCGACTCCTGGATTTCCTGTAATGACTAATCTAATCATATATTTATGCACGCAGTTTCGTACAACTACACTGACTGGGTAGCGACTTGAGATCGAATCTTTCTATGATATTTTTCCTACGTACTCCATTTTTTAGTGTATCGATAAATGCCTATTAGATTATTGTTCTTTAATTGGAGGTCAAAAAGCCACAACTTGTCTATAAATGGACGGACGACCGGAATTGGTGAATGCATTGATCGAGATGGTGAGGAAGGCATTGATGACACACGGGTTGACAATTGAACTCATGTAGTATATCTTTTTGTCAATAGCGCCATGATTGACTAAGATCAAGGTAATTATAATACTGTATTTCCTTATACCATATGTGCCGTACTGCCGTATTTTTTGGAGACGAATTAGCAAGATATGGATTTGGGAATTTTCATCCATGGCACGCTGATAGAATCTTTGCTTTTTGGATAAAATTTCGGAATGATAGGTTGGACGATTCCATTCAGGTTGTCATAAAGGATCCTGTTTCGGCTGATGAAGAATCAATACTCACGTTCCACGAAACTGAGTATGTTGATTTTGTCAAAATGAGCTCCAAGGATGGATGTGGCTTTCTAGACACAGGAGACACCCCGGCGTTTCGAGGCATATTCGAAGCGTCTTCTTTTATCGTTGGTACGACACTAGAATGCCTAACTTTGCTAATGAAAAGACCGCTTGAGGTACAACATGTCTTTAATCCGATCGGAGGGCTGCATCATGCACGAAGGGATTCTGCAGCTGGATTCTGTGTTTTCAATGATATTGGCGTCGCAATCCTGATAGCAAGAAAACGATACGGTATAAAGCGCATAGCCTATGTAGATATCGACGCTCACCACGGCGATGGAGTTTATTATGAATTTGAAAAAGACCCACTACTTTTCATGGCAGATGTACATGAAGACGGTCGTTTCCTATATCCTGGAACCGGCTCAGAACTAGAAACTGGTATCGGTGAGGCCGAGGGTACTAAATTGAACATACCCCTGGCGCCAAACTCAACTGATACGGATTTCTTTCTAGCCTTTAACAAAATCGAGAAATTTATCGATGATGTTGCCAAACCTGAATTGATCATATTACAATGCGGTGCAGACTCACTTGATGGAGACCCTCTGGCCCACTTAAAATTTACTCCGAAGGCACACAGATATGCAACAGATATACTCCATAAATTGGCGCATAAACACAGCACGGGTAGGCTCATCGCTCTAGGAGGAGGAGGGTATAATCGAACAAATATCGCTAGCGCATGGACAGAGGTAGTTAAATCTCTGTTAGCGAAGCCACGTCCGGTGTAACAAAAGGGCGCTAGTTAAACAATATTATGCAGGAAACAGGAAGTAGTTACAAAAAATTTAAAAAAGAAAAAGTCTGTGTTCTACAGGCACAGCTTGTCTAACCCTCTTCCCACCCTTTATCGAATACACCGTTCTTGTGCAGAGGCACAGGCTGTCCCGCGGTATATTCCATTGGTCTCATCCAGAAGATCGCATGTGTTGGACATACTCCTATGCATGCTCCGTCTGAGATGCACCTTTCTGGGTAGAAAATGAACGCCTTGCCTCTCTTCCATCCTTCTACAGGCTTCACTCTTAGAACGTCTGGGCCGAGAGCCGTGCAAATTTCTACACATAGAGCACAACCGATACATCTTTGTTCATCAACGTCCGGAATTATAGCAATTGGCATCTTAATTCAGTAAGCTGCATACGTTCTAAACTATTTAAACACTATGCCAATTACAAAACACTGTTATACTCGATAATGTAAATGTG
>JASHSN010000330.1 GCA_030038695.1 Nitrososphaeraceae archaeon | reverse complement strand
TGTATATAGGCGAGTTCTTTAATTTTGAGTGCACCCTCAAGGGCAACAGGATAGTGTATAGACCTTCCCATGATATAGACATCCTTTGTATCTCTTATGCAATCGGCAATTTTTTGAACTTCATTTTCAGAATCAAGCAACTTATGTATGGCATCCGCAAGTTCTAGTTTGCTTGATTCGTACCCTATGCAACCATTACATAAATTGTCAACCACACTATAAAGCAGAGACAATTGTCCGGTAAAGCTTTTAGTAGCGGCCACTCCCACTTCAGGTCCACAATCTATACATAGAAAGGAATCGCTAATTCTGGCCAACGAAGAGGTTGGGACATTAACAATTGAAAGAATCTTTGCTCCAATTTCCTTTGCCGCTTTGACAGACTGAAGCACGTCAGCTGTTTCTCCACTTTGGGAAATGGCAACTAAAGCTGATCTGCTGTCGATTGGATCTAGTGCATACTGAAATTCGCTTGACATAATAGATTCTGCTCTGATTTTCGCAAACCTTGCAAGAATTTGTTTGGCAACTAAAGCTGAATGGTAACTTGTCCCGCTTCCTGTGAAATAGATCGTCTTAGAATCCAGTAAGAAACGGCAAAAGTTATTCATTATCATTCTCCTTTGAGATGCGGCTGTCACAATCGTGTGTGTTTGCTCGTGAATTTCTTTTAATGTGTGATGAGCAAATTTCCCTTTATCTACAGCTGCCAATTCCCAAGCAACTTGCGTAATAGGACGACTCAAAGGATTTCCATCAGAATCATATAATCTCAAACTCTGTCCCTCAATTACAGCTATGTCTTTATTATCCAGAAAGATTGCTTTATCTGTGTACGGTAGGAACCCGAGAATGTCGCTTGAAATGAAGTACCCGTTTTCTACGATGCCAATTATTAGTGGCTCGTCGTATCTTGATCCACATATCGTTCCATCCTCGAAAGCTGCTACGAATGCATAACTCCCCTTTAAGCTTTTACATGTTTTAATTATCGTTGGCATTACTTCCTTTTTTTCCCTGTGTCTTTCGAGAAGATGTGCAATAACCTCACTGTCCGTATCGCTTTTGAATTTATGGCCGAGACGAATGAGATCGTCTTTTAATTCTTTGTAATTTTCAACAATTCCATTGTGGACTACAGAAACATCATCTGTACATCCTGAATGAGGATGAGCATTTTTGTCCGTTATACCCCCGTGAGTCGCCCACCTAGTATGACCAATACCTATATGCCCAGGCATACCTATTAAGTGGAGAGAATTATCTACATCGACGACCCTGCCTACGCCTTTCCGCATGAACATCCTGCCGTTACTAATAGTAGAGATTCCTACACTATCATAACCTCTGTATTCCATCCGCTTAAGGCTTTCGACCAATACTGGGGCTACATTTAAACTGCCTGAATATCCTATAATAGAACACACAATTGTTAATGAATATAACGCCTTTTAACATTTATCAAGGGCCAGACGTACCGTTGTGACGTTTAGTATACTGGTGACTAGGCTCAATCAATAATGGATTAATTAAAAATTTTTTATACCGCTAAATATCATTATATAGTGGTTTTGTTGCATCCAGATTGTTGCTGACAGAGAAGACTCTAATGTATCTGGCAAATGGGAAGACATTTGGCAAAAGAATTGTCGTTTTCGATAATGTGGAACATATTAGAATACTATCAAATCCATTAGCTTGGCAAATAATGCAATTGCTGTCAGATGCTCCAATGTATCCAATCGAGATCGCAAAGAAACTCAGAATTTATGAGCAAAGTGCCTATTACTATGTACGAAAGTTGGTAGAGATTGGTGCTTTAGAGGATGCAGGTACAAATAGTGTCAGGGGGGGCACTGCCAGGCTTTACCATTCATCTAGTCCAGCATTTGGAATAGAGATGAGATGGGGGGAAAAGCATTTGGATATCCAGACCCATCCTGGTTATGAGCATCTACATGGACGCAAATTTTTTAACGAATATATAGTGAATAATTGCTTCAGTGGCTTAATCATAGTAGGTGCTCCCGATCCACACGGCCCTTATAGGTCATCTGCGAGGGATGGGCATTATGCAGTACATTTGGCTTTTTTTTTAGGAATGATCAGCAATATTCCTTCTGAATTTATAGTGAAGTTGGATGCGGATGCTAAAGCAGAGAAAGTCATTGAGGGAAACAATCTCATATCCATAGGTGGTCCAGGTACAAACATAATAACTGCAGAATTCAACAAATTCTTACCGATAAAATTTAATGAGAAGAACTTCTGGTCAGGTTTAGTAGAAGGGTCCTCAGCAAAACTCTACAATCTTGATAATCAAGGTTTGATTGCAAAAATAAAAAATCCATACAACCACGAAAAAAATATCATCGTTGTCGCAGGCGTGAGGTCAATAGGAACTAAATCTGCTGTTTTAGCGCTGACCAACTACAGTGAAGATATCCTTAAGAATTATCAGAATGAAGAAGGGTGGGCCTTAGTAGTTCAAGGCTTTGACATGAATGCTGATGGGAAAATCGATCATGTGGATGTCATATCGGAAGTGACAACCTGAAAACTTTCCTATTCCTTAGGAATTTGAGTACTCGATGAACTGGATAGCATATTCACTCTCAACCTGATAAGATCTTCTTCTTCCTTTTTCACGATATATGCAGGCAGATTTACGATTCTATCCCCTATCGACACGTGTCCGTGAACTACAACCTGCCTCGCCTGATGAGGTGATTTTGTACCGGCTTTCTTCATCACTATGGTCTGAAGTCTTCTCTCTAGCAGATCCTCAATCTTGAGATTGAGGACGTCGTCGAGGGATGCGGATTCATTTACTAGTCCTAGTCTGTTCAAGGATTTTAATAACCGGCTTTCTTTCTCAGTTCTCACTTCAGTAGCCAAAGCAAGTAAGGCTCGCGCCTGATTCCTGAATCTGGCTACTTCAGTCTGAGCTTTCCAAAGTTCGCGTTTGTTTCTCAAGCCAAATGATCCTAGTATGTACAGCTCGGCATTCAACTGATCCGTTGTCCATATTCTTCTTGGTCTATGGTAGCTCTTTTTCGGTTTTCGAGGATCTCCCATATTTCCCACCTATGTCTTTATTTTTTTTCGCTCTCCTTACTAGTCGCTGAGACGGCAGCACCCTCCTTACTAGTTGCGGGGGGTGAAGCAGCCCCACTAGCTTGCTGAGCCGCGGGAGGTCCGCCAGGCATAGGTCTGGCCACCTTCTTGACACCCACAGCACCACCCTTTCTACCGGTGGTCCTTGTGCATTGGCCTCGAACTCGTAAGCCGAACATATGCCTATAACCACGCCAACTCATGACAGATTTTTCACGCTCTATATCATTTGATATCGTAAAATCTAACTCTGAGGTGAGAAGATGCCTATTAGAACCCGTCTCCATGTCTTTTCGTCTATTCAGATACCAATCTGGCATACCTACTCGGGAAAGATCTCTTATAGATGCTTCGATATCACCTAATTCTCTATCCGTTAGAAATCCCAGGCGAATGTTGGGACTTATTTTCAAAGACTGGAGTAAGACTTGGGCAAGATTATAACCGATTCCCTTAACTTCGCTTAACGCAACAATTACCTTCTTGCTCCCCTGTATGTCCTTTCCTACAATTCTGAGGATATGTTTGTATTCAGAGGCTGACAATCAAAATGACCAAATGATATCTTAAATAAAAACTATACTAGATTAGCTTTATACGCGTCAAACAGCGAGCAACACCAAATCAAGACAAAAAGCGCAGGCTTTATCCACAAGCACGTAACAGATAGGCTGGCACTCCTTTTACAACTCCTGCGTTATTTGTTAGTGGTTAGTTAGAGTTGATTTACGAATAACACTTTTTTACAAGGTATATATATGACTGTGGCCTAATTTTGGCTAAAATTGGCATATGTAATATCTGTCGCTTTCTTGGCCGGTCTGGAATATGCCGTAAAACAAGAAAGTAGATGTGCATAT
>JASHSN010000329.1 GCA_030038695.1 Nitrososphaeraceae archaeon | reverse complement strand
CAATAAAGGCAGAGTTTCCTAGTGTTGTAATTAAAGCATTGACACCGGCAGAAATCTTCTTTATTTCACGTTTGACTAGAAATTCAGTAAAGGAAGTACTGCTCAGATTGAAATCAGCTGGGTTAGATGCTCTTCCTGGAGGAGGTGCCGAGATTTTTGATTCAGAGGCGAGAAACATGATTGTCAAGGGAAAATGTTCTAGTCAAGAGTGGCTAGATACTGCTCGCCAAGCCCATGAGCTAGGATTGAAGAGTAATTGCACAATGCTATTTGGTCATGTAGAGAAGCCGGCACATATTGTTGATCATATTTTACAGATCAGAGAACTTCACAAAAAAACACACGGCTTCACTACATTTATCCCTCTAAAGTTTAGCCTAGAGAATACCGAGCTGGAAAAGGAGAATATAATCACGAGTGAAAGTCCTTCAACATATGATTTGAGAGTTATCGCTGTGTCGAGGTTGTTGCTGGCAAATGTGCTCAATAACGTGTCAGTCTATTGGGTGGCATTGGGTAAAAAATTGGCTCAAGTAGCGCTATCATATGGAGGCAACGATATGGTTGGAACTGCGTTTTCAGAGGAGATATTCAGGGCTGCCGGTAAAAATACAGGTACTTCTGTAGAAGAATTAGCTAGTTTGATTAAGGAAATTAATAGAGAAGCTGTTCAAAGAGACACATTCTTTAATATAATTAAAAGATTTGATTGATGAGACCACTTCATTTTCGATATAATAACCTTGGAGTGTGTATGAAGCATTCAGGCGAAATTCAATCGTGAAACCAACGGAATCAGCCCTCTCTCCTGTCCCATTATGAGCATTTTCTTGATAGAATTTTCGCCATTAGGTCCCATGTCAACAGTGATATCATTTACATACATTTTGACGAATTTTGCCAAAACACGTTTTGGTTGCCCCCTGCCATACTTCATTGCATAATCTATTGCAGCATTTCTGTGTTGGAGGCCATAGATGATTGAATCTTTGAAAAGCTTGTTGAATTTTTGAATTTCTTCAAGGGTCATTGATTTGATACTTGCAACATTGATCCCTAGTGGTACAGGCAGCCCATCGGTTTCGGTATACCACCAAGCACCCAGATCAAGTATATTGTATAAGTGTAAATCATAGTGTGTAATCTGGGATTCATGGATGACCAATCCTGCATCAACTTTATCCGATAAAACCGCGTCAGGAATTAGCTGAAAATTTATTTCTTTTTTTTTAAATTTGCCGAGAACTAGATTTAACAGTAAATTGGCAGACGTCATCTTTCCCGGTATGGCGATTGTACATCTTTTTAATTGAGAAAGTGACATCTTTTCTTTTGATATTACTACCGGACCATAGTTATAGCCAAAGCTCGCGCCACTACGTAATATAGTGTAGTTCTTCAAATAGGCATATGCATGAGCTGAAATTGCAGTAACGTCGAGCTCATGTTTTAAGGCACGTTTGTTAAGACTTTCAATATCTTCGATAACATGTTCAATCTTAAAATAAGGAGATTTTATTTTACCTGCTTCGATACCATAAAACATGAAAGCGTCATCAGCGTCAGGAGTGTGACCCACTGTGATCTCTCTCATATCTAATTCAACGTTGGAATACATTTTACTGAGCAATCTTTTTCTTCTATTCTGTTGTTACAAAGATTACAAATAAAATCAATCATATTGTAACCTCCTTTTTTCGAGTATTAAACTTTAACCAGAATGAACAAAGCTTATTGCACGATCGTGTAGAATTTTCGCAAACTGATGCATGTCAATATTTTTGAATGAGCTAATGTTTTTTAATAAATCTGGCTCATGTCCCTCCTGTATTATTTCTCTTCCATGTAGCCACTCACTGATTTTATCTCTTAGTCTTGGAGGACATATCTTACTATGGTAAATGCAACCAAGCGATCCATTAACCATTTCATTCAAGTGATCATCTCCCTTTTCTTCGTGAAAATGTGGATTCCGTGTCTCTACCTGCATAATCTCTATACCCTTGTCCATAGCGTCCTGATTTTCTGTAGGCAAAATTCCTCCAAATTCCTCCAATATATTAACTACTTCGTACGGCTCCACGGAAAAACCAGAGGAATAAGTTAAAAGCTCAGCTAATTTCATAGACAAGCAATGTTCACCTGAATTGCCTGTGCGCATAACCTCAGTTTCAAATCCGGTGTAGTACGATACCAAGTCATTAAGATATTGATTTGTTATTTCAGACACTCTTCCCCATTTTCTCATTTCATGTGTCTGTCCGCTCTCAGACCATTTTGGTTTATAAATCCATGAGATACGGACCATTGTATACGGTGTATTAGACATTGCGATCCCCGATGCGAAGATTTTTACATATTCGTTCACGGATCCAGGAATGTAATTATCAGCGTCGATAAATCCAACATATTCTTTGCCCGCCATCTTTGCAAGGAGCATTCCAATAACCATCCCCTCAGCCTTACCGTTCCTGACTATGTCATCTGGACCAAATATACTGGTATAGCCAACCTCCTTTAGAGCATCAGATAAGCCAGGATCCTTTTGATGCAGAATCAACGTATTTTTTCCAACAAACCGATTGAACTGGTCAAGCGCCTCCTTTTCTAGTTTAAATCTGTCTACCGGTTGTCTTGGACTATTAGAAACAATAATCGTTAAACAATCATGAGGGATCCCACTCAATACGCCCTCGAGTAGCTTTAAGCGTTCTCCTTTAATGGGTATCACAATAGCCATTTTCCTTTCGATTTCTGATATCTCTGCATTTCCCACACTTCTAATGGCTTCAGACGCTGGCCTACCTTCGTTAAATGCAGAATCCAGCTCATACACACGCTGAACACCATGAAGACTAATGGCTCCGAATCTTTCCGTATACCGTGGCAGGTCAAGTTTCATACAAAATTGAATAAGGTAATTGTATGTATTAAGGATATAACTTCAGAATGTACTCCAAAATATTATTATTTTTTATGAGGCGACGTTACTCTAATAAATAAATAATAAGAGGACAGCGAGTTTTCTCCATCGTATGCGTACATTATTGCAGAGCCGATCACCATGATACTAGGCAACGTTTAATAGTCCTCCATCGAATTTTTTTCGACTATAGATGCCGAAATTCAAATCTACTCAAGATATTTTGAGAATTATTGGTAATAAAGAGCAAATCCGTAACTTCGGTGTTATCGCTCATGTTGATCATGGCAAGACGACTATGAGTGATAGCCTTCTGGCCGCGTCAGGTATTATTTCTCCTTCGGTAGCAGGTCAGGCTCTCGCACTCGACTCCATGAAACTAGAACAAAACCGACAAATGACTATTCGCGGAGCTAATGTCACACTGTTCTATGAAAGTCAAGGCAAGGAATATGTAATCAACATGATTGACACACCAGGCCACATCGACTTTACAGGAAGAGTCACTCGGGCACTTAGAGCAATTGACGGTGTAGTAGTCGTGTCTGATTCAGTAGAGGGGATCATGACCCAGACAGAAACAGTAACAAGACAGGCTCTCGAAGAACGAGTTAGGCCTGTTCTTTATATTAACAAAATTGACAGGTTAGTAAAAGAACTACGGTTAGACCCGTCTGCGATGCAAAAATGGCTGTCGAACATAATAGCTGAATTCAATAGGCTTGTTGATATTTATGCTGAAACAGAACTCAAAGAAAAATGGAAGGTCAGTATACAGGGAAATAGCGTTGCTTTTGGTTCTGCGAAAGATAGGTGGGGGTTTAACTTTGCGATGGCGCAAAAAAAGGGCATCAGTTTCAAGGATGTCTACGATGCGTATACTTCGGAAGATCCCAACTTTATAAAGATTCTAGCCGAAAAGTCGCCATTACACGAAGCTGTTCTAGGGATGGTTGTCCAACATCATCCTCCACCTCATGTAGCTCAGAGATACAGGATACCTAAGATCTGGGGTGGCGATTTAAAATCAGATGTTGGCAAATCTCTTGTATCCTGCGACGAAAATGGTCCAGCTGTTATGATGGTGACAACCATCAATGTCGATCCTCAGGCAGGCAGAGTTGCAACAGGAAGACTCTTTTCCGGAACTGTTAAGGATGGAGATGAAATATTCTTGATAGACGCGAAAAGGCCAGGAAAAATTCAATCTGTAAATATCTATATGGGAAATACTAGAGAAGTGGTAAGCATATTGCCTGCAGGCAATATACCTGCTCTATTGGGTGTGGATTATGCTATCGCAGGCGAAACGATTTCTACTGTAAGAAATATTCCAGCATTTGAATCGATAAAATATGTTTCAGAACCTGTAGTTACGATTGCAGTTGAGCCAAAGCATCCAAAGGATCTACCTAAACTCGTTGAAGCGTTGAGGAGAATTACCGTGGAAGATCCAAATCTAATCGTCAAGATTAACGAGGAGACCGGCGAAACTCTGATGGCAGGAATGGGAGTACTACACCTCGAAATCGCAACATCTCTCTTGCAGGAGGCAGGATTGGACATTACTACTACTCAGCCATTAATCAATTATAGAGAAACAATTCGTGGAAAAGCAGGACCGATCATGAGCAAGTCGCCTAATAAACACAATAAAATCTTTATGCGCGTTGAACCACTTGGTGAAGACATAATCGAATTGATTAGGACTCGCCAAATTAGAGAAGATATGGATAAGAAAGAGATGGCTAAGATTCTTCGTGAAAAAGGTTGGAGCCCTGATGAAGCTAGGAATGTGGCCGCATTGGATGTAAGCGGCAACGTATTACTCGATGAAACAAAGGGTGTTCAATTTATGCAGGAGTCCATGGACTCAATTAGATCGGGTTTTGAGGATGTACTTTATTCTGGCCCTATAGCTCACGAAACTGTAAGGGGTGTCAAATTCATATTACATCACTTTGTTCCTCACGAAGACCCCGCACACAGGGGTTTAGCGCAATTGATGCCTGCTACTCGTAGATCTATGTTGGGTTCAATGCTTATTGCAGATCCTGTTCTTCTCGAACCTATTCTAGGTATAGAGATTAAGTGTCCTCAGGAACAGATCGGCACAGTGGCAGGTATTTTATCAGGAAAACGAGGGAAGTTATTAAATGTAGAGCAAAAAGGTCTAATTTCTATCATACTGGGAGAAGTACCAGCGTCAGAGACGTTTGATCTATCGGAAGTGATGCGTGGTGGAACTGCTGGTAAGGCTTTGTGGAGTACCTATTTTAAGACATGGCAGGCTGTACCGCAATCTATATCCAGAACATTGGTTGGAGAAACAAGAAAGAGAAAAGGCCTAAATCCAGAGCCACCGACCCCCGATGAATTTATAGATAAAGAGTGAACTTGGGATAAATTCAAGTACTTTACATTTGGTCGGTTTACCTGGACCCCCACAAGCAGGTCCTCATTTTATCTGCGCATGAAGTATGAGACACCATTCTGTACCGCCTCCAAATAAGCTGATATTGACTAAACAGATAGATAAGTGTTCTGTAAAAAGGCTTTTAAGTAGTCAAAGGCATCCTATTGTGAGTGGAGACGAGCCCATTGCCTATTGGTAGACAACGGTTCCCAATCCACTAAATTTGAGATGACAACAAAACAACATGTGTGGAATAGTAGGCATCTTGAGTAAGAAGGGTGAAAACGTTGTGCCTCTTGTCGGATCTATGCTCTCTTGTATGATAAATCGAGGTCCTGACGGCGCTGGAATAGCTGCTAATCGACGTGTAGTACAGTCAGATTCTTTTTCAGATTTAAAATATCAGAAAATTTCTGGAGAGAGCGCTTTAGGCCACGTGAGACTTGCGATCGTAGGTGGTACTTGCGGACAGCAGCCGTTTAGTAGCTGTAATGGACGACTGACCATAGAACATAATGGAGAGATATACAATTATAAAAGAATCCGAAAGAGATTACTAAAACACCATATATTCACTACTCAGACAGACAGTGAAGTTATCGTTCATTTGCTAGAAGATCATTTTAAAGGAGATC
>JASHSN010000328.1 GCA_030038695.1 Nitrososphaeraceae archaeon | reverse complement strand
ATCACCTGGGCTCAGTGCCGTTGAAGAATGCTGGAGGAAAGGAAAAGATGATCTTCTAGTATCAAGATATTATTCTAAATTTCGAAATTTAAAGGAGACTATTGCGGAGTATTATAGAACTAAACGTTTCAGATTGGATATAACAAATTATCTGTTGCGAAGTATAACTTAACGGAATTATGTTAAATGGTATAGTAAAGTGACCTATAATGAACCATAAGAAGCAGAGAGATGCTAACTTATTATGGAATTGCTTTGTTAATTGGGCTGAGACTCTTGAAAAGATACAACGAAGCAAAAAGAAAAATACTGAGCATTGAAGGATCATCTCATTTAATGCTCTTTTATTTTTCCGTACTTCCTCATTGTATCAAGTATCTGCTCAACTTCTTCAGGACCATCATTCTTTCGTACCCACTTTCCTATTACTTCGCGAATATCTCCTCTCGGTCCCATACTGCTTTTCCTATGACACTAGCACCATCCGTTTAAGAGGAGAACACAGAGTAAATTGTAAACGAATACCACGATACAGAGCTAGACATTGGATTGTTGAAAGAACCCACTCTTGGATGAATAGGTTTAGACGATTATTGATACGATGGGAGAAAAAAGTAGAAAACTACATAGCTATGTTGCATTTTGCTTGTACATGTATTACTTTCAGAGCAGCAGGACTTTTCGCATAGGTTCTTAGTAGATAAATTTAATCCTTCATAATGAATTGTCTGATAGATTGAAGTGATTTTTCGGACTGTCTTATCTTATAAGTAGTACTCACGTATAGCCACAGTCTATGACCAATGTCTCTGTGGCTATACGGATAAATGTCTTGGGTAAAAATGATAGCACAACAAAATATTTAACTGCAGCAGCTGTCAGGTAGACAATCCACGCAGACGCACCCACCTGAGAGGATATAACGTACTCCAAGCTATTATTTTCAATTATGAGAATCAAGCACACATCCGCTTATCCAATCGAACAGCTTTAGCATGTAAACAGAGGCTCTGATCTAAGTGAAAGTGACTCGCCTTATTTTAAGCAAACTATAAAACAAAACACACGCTTTGTTTGTAGCATCGCTTACAAGCTCATCAATAGGATCTTTGCATGCTGAACCATTTAGCAGCTAGCTCCAATATCTCGAAAATCGATCGAGAACTGTTGCATAACAAAAGACAGAGGAGCTGTACTAGTATGTGCTAGTGTAGCAATAAGTTAAGGTTTATAAACGCTAGAGATAGAAACCAATTTGTGAACCCAATATTCTTTATACTAAAGCAAATGGTTGAGAGGTAGCATTCGGGCTAGATCTGTCCTACGTTGTGCCACAAAATACACAACGTCTTCACAACACTTATTGAAACCCCTTACGAAACAAATATGTTGATACTTATGATAAATCAACCGTCATCTCAAGCACCTCTTACACGAATAGGGGTACACTATGATCAAGCACGGCTCAGTGATGCAGTATGTATTGCTTGTAACAGACGGTTTAAATCGATGCGTGGAGTCAATATGCATTCAAAAATGACCGCAACACGTCAAGTAGTAAATTTCATTGACTATGGAAATTATGATAAGTTAATGTCTGCTATTATTTCCTATAAGAAACAGTTAGAGACCGGAAGAAGACTTAATACCTAGATCGAGATAACAATGTTTATCATCTCGAAGGTAGCGATTATCTGTGAAAATCCCAACTAATGAACCTTCAATCGTCAGCCGTGCCCCAATCCCTTCTTCTTCTGAAGTCATTAATTCTACGAAATATAATGAAGAAGTAGACGAAATATCTTTCATTGGAGCACAGAATTGTTGTGTTTGTTTTGTTGATATAGTTGATTCTACAAGGGTTACTTCTAGTATCAATAATCCACAAAAGATCAGAAAATACTATGAGATTTTTCTTAATACAATGGCCGCAATAGGTAGGAACTTCGGAGCTAAAATAATAAAAAATGTTGGTGACTGTTTAATACTCTGCTACCCTAGAACATCTGACGCTTCTAACAAATCTGCATTTAATGATGTGCTTGAATGTTGTATAAGAATGATAGAATCCCGTAATACAATTAATCAAAGGTTGTATGAAGAAGGATTGCCCTCCGTGAGCTACAGAATTAGTGCTGATTATGGTAGAGTAGAAGTCGCCAGATCTGCTACTTCCCAAGCTGATGATTTGTTCGGCCCAATTATGAATATATGTTCAAAGATAAACTATAAGGCATTATCGAACGGTACAGCAATAGGACACGGGCTATATGAGATTATACGATCCTTATCTTTGCTTTCTTCTCTTGAGAAAAATTGTTACCATTTCGAGGAGATAGTAACACTGGAGCACGAATTTAACAATTATCCTCTATATTCTTTGCAAAAGAATAATCGTATTACTTCTATTAGCGTGCATGACTGGAAAGAACCTTCTTCCACGAATATTTTGTTAATTGATGACGAAAAAGATATTCTCGACACTTTCAAAGAGGGATTATCTTCTGAAGGTTATAATGTTGAAGCATTCGAAGACCCTGTGGAAGCATTAGCTCACTTTGTAAATGTAAATCCATCTCATTATAATTTGGCTATTTTAGATATAAGAATGCCTGGCCTCAACGGATTGCAGTTGTATTATAGATTGAAGGCAATTAATAGAAATATCAAGATACTCTTTGTATCTGCTCTAGACGCAGTACCGGAGCTTGTTAGTATATTGCCTGATGTTAAGACCACAAATGATATTATAAAAAAGCCTGTTCCACTTGATGAATTTATAATGGCTGTAAAGACTGCCCTTAGATGAGCTTGTATAGGATAAGGGCTTGTATCTCTGGCCCATCTTTAGCAGTTTTGCAATTCAATGCCTGCTGATATCGTTACAACGCTGAAGAAAGTCGACTCGATGAGAGGCGAAACCAATAGGGTTATAATAAGAGACTTCTTTGACTATATGGGATCAAAGGACCCCAAGAGCTACTGTAATACTGTAAACCTATTGGAGTTGATGATATCTTTTGACAAATTTCATGATGGTTTGCCTTTCACCTCCACCAGCAGTAAAGGACAGATTTTATCATTCCTAAATCATCGATATTTTCAAAGCAGGATTGAAAAAGTAAATTAACCCCATAGAATGCAATTGTATAGAATAGATACGCTATTTGATTGTGCTATTATCGGTGGAGGTCCTGCGGGTTTAAATGCTGCTCTTATCTTAGGACGAGCAAGACGAAATGTCATATTGCTTGATAACGACACTCCCAGAAATGCTGTTACACAGGAATCTCATGGATTTATTACACGGGACGGAATAAAACCTAAAGAATTTAGAGAAATTGCTCACAAGGAACTAGGTAGATATCCTTCTCTTAGATATGAGAAAAGAGAAGTAGTTTCAGTAATAAAAAATAATAAAAACGATAAACCATCATTTGAATTATTAACGTCAGAGAATGATGAACTATATCAATCCAAGACTATGATAATCGCTACCGGTCTAAAAGATGTTTTACCAAATATAGAAAATATTTCTGACTACTATGGCAAGAGTTTATTTCATTGTCCTTATTGTGATGGATATGAATTACGGGACAAACCTTTGGTTGTTATTATAGGTGAACAAGTTCAGGGTTTTCATTTTATTCAGATTATTTATAATTGGTCTAAAGACTTGGTTGTATGCACAAATAATGGTGAGGCCTTTCAAAATTCTAAACAAAAAACTCTGCTCGAAAATAAGGGAATAAAAATAATCGAAAACAAAATTAAAAACTTTGAAGGAAAAAATGGACAGATAGAAAAAATAGTCTTTGAAAATGGAGAAAAGTTCTTAAGAAAAGGTGGTTTTGTTATGCCGCAATTAATACAAGCGTCTGATTTTGGTAAAGAATTAGGATGCCAATATAATCCACTTGGCGGTATTGTTGTAGACTCGTATGGTAGAACAAACATTCAAGGAGTATATGCAGCAGGTGATGCTTCTGTAATTGCTCCTGCTAAATTAATTATTGCCGCTGCTGAAGGGGTCCGAGCTGCAGCAGGTGTAAACATGGATTTGACCCAAGAAGAATTTTTAGGATAAACTAGTCTGCCCGATGGCTATATTATCCATTAGATTAAGAATTCAAGGTTTCTTGCTCAAAGAGGCATGGAACCTAGAATAGGTTGCGATGGGCAAAGGCTGTGGAGAAGTGGTCAGCTCAATACTGCAATCCGTGAGCCTTCCAGCATATTGGAATTGCAGGATAGACTGCTAACATTTCCTACAACCTACCATAAGGTTTAAAATTTACATTACATCCATTAGGCAGGTGAAGAAACACATAACTAAAGCACATCCAACCATACTTGTCAATCTAACCATACCTATTATAAACCTGGATCCAGCTGAACTTGCTTTTGACCCAAATAATGGTAACTTGTACGTAGCCAATTTTGGCGACGGCACAGTCTCTGTAATATCAGGTCAAACCAACACTGTTATCGATAGCGTCAATGTCAGTAAAAGTCCATCAGGTATTGCTTTCGATTCAAGCACTGGAAATTTGTATGTAACAAATCAAGTCTCAAACAATGTCTCTGTAATTTCAGGTCAGACCAACACTGTTGTAGGTAGCCCGATTCCTGTCGGCGGAGCTTCATTTGGAATCGCTCTTGATTCGACTAATGGTTACCTGTACGTGACCAATTCAGGTGATGGCACCGTCTCTGTAATTACAGTGCCCCCCTAGCTTTAACGTTAAATGCGTCCTATCAGCGACTGGTATCGCAGCATCGATGTTTATGGGCCGTACGGCTATCAAAATATGATCATTCGTAATGGGCAGAATCCTTATACTACATTTTCAATAAGTGGAAGCGATATTCTATCAGAATTTCGGCCAGCCGTTGTTGTTTGTATTGCCATTATTCTTCACAAAAGATAGGAAATTTGTTGTAATACAGATTAAAAGTCTGAAGAATGCTATACTATGAGGGGACTAAACTTAATAACTCGTTATCTGTAAGAATTGAAAGCTTGAACTCAAAGCATGGTGTTAAGAGATCATATCTAGCGTTTGTATTTTCGCTATTGTTGGTTTTATATGCATGCTTACAAAATTACGATCATGTCGTGCTAGCATACATGCCAACTCTAGGTAAATCAACTATGCCTACCCAGACCGTTCCGATAACTAACTTTGTGATAGGTAATGATCCTGAACACTTTACTTATGTAAATCCCGTGTATGGGATAAAAATGCAATATCCTACTAATTGGTATAAACAAACTGGACGATTCATATACGAACTGGCAAACGGCACTACTCATGAGCTTGTATCGTTTAGTCCAATCTTTGCCAACCAAACCGCTGCTTTAAACTCGCTTAGACTACATTTTCACCTAACGCCCTCTTCCGAAAATCTGCTAAAGAAGACCTATCCTTCTGGGATTCCTGATTTTAATACAAGTCTCAGTTTATCCGTATATTACCCAAAAGACAAAGGGAAGACTGTTTCCCAGTACGCAAGTGACGAATATGGCTTCGGAAATTTGCTTGAATTGACTAAGACGACACTTGGTGGTTTACCCGCATACAACTCAACGTATACATCATCTACAACGACATTTTCCAGCCCTTACCCTGAGAGAAGTATGCACATTGGTGCAATCGAAGGAGACAAGCTCTTTATTTTAATTTATAAGGCCATCCTGAATGAATACGATAAATATATGCCAATAGTACAGCAAATGATAGATACATTTCAAATAAGCAATTCAACCAAATCGATAGACACCACATCACATGCAAGCAGATAATTGTAAATGCACATCCAAGCATACGTACGTTAATGTTATGATGTAGAGGTAGACTAAAGTTATAATCCTATGATGATGAGAGTACTCCAACTTACTGAACATATCGTGAATGCAATTAACGCAAGGAATCATCTCTCCTTTTATACAGGATGTTTTTAGATGGATCTAATTGATTTGTTCTTTTTAAGCACTCCTGAAACTACTGAGGTGATGTACGGTGCGGATAACATTATTGACAAAACTTTGAAGGCATTTCAAGAATTAAAATACTGTATGGATGGCTGTTGGGATTCTGCAGGCCCATCTATGGTCATTGCAACTGAGCCTATTCGGAAGGCACTGAAAGAACTTGTAAAGAGAGGAATAAACACAAGATACCTCACCGATATCAACAAGGATAATTTCTCGTATTGTAAAATGATGGCAGAAGATGGCCATCATCTGCGACATTTAGCTGGGATCAAAAGCAACTTTTCGATAACAGATAGATTGGAGTATCAGGCAACTATTATAACTAGACAGGAAAGGCCCATTAAGGAGGCTATTGTAAGTAACGTCAAAACATTCGTAGAAGGACAACAATTCTTATTTGATACCCTCTGGAGTAGTGCGTTACCGGCTGAAGAAAGAATCAGAGAGATTGAAGAAGAACTGAGACCAGGGTTTACAGAACGTATATCAGATCCTTATGAGATAGAGAAGATTGCTTTTGATCTTGTAAAATCTGCTAAAGAAGAAGTAATGGTGTTATTTTCTACAGTTAATGCATTCAAAAGACAGGAACGTTCTGGTCTGATACGTTTACTGCAAGAAACAAATTCAACAGTAACAATCAGGATCTTGATGCCTGCTGCATTGCAATTAGAAAAAACAATAAAAGATAAATTTGATGATCAAAGAATCAAAGTTCAGTATTTTCTAGACTCGTCTCTGCAGAATAATCTTTCAAAGTTGGTTGTAGATAAAAAATTTTCTTTGGTGGTTGAAATAAAGGATGATACAGAGGATAATCCTTACGAGACGATTGGAATGGCAACCTACTCAAATGAGGAATCAGTCGTATTGATACATGATTCTATGTTTGAGATGCTGTGGATCCAAACCGAACTGTATCAAACAAATCGTACTAAATAACTAAGAACGATTGACATGGCTTTCGCTTGACAATAGTGAAAAAAATACCAGAAGAATGGATATACCGTTAACAGGTATCAAAAGTATTGTTGGTCTGTTACATATTTTAAGCAGTAATCTAATCGTTAACTATTAGAGCGAAAATAAGATGATATCTAATCAAAGAGTTGCTGTTGTTACTGGCAGCTCAAGTGGAATAGGTCTTGAAACATCATTAACATTGGCAAGAAACGGATTTCTAACATACGCTACAATGCGTAATCTCAATAAAAGTGAGAATATAATATCCCTTGCGGAGACCGAGAAATTACCACTAAAGACACTACAGCTAGACGTTGTTGATGATCGATCTGTCGAAAATGCAATCCGATCAATAAGGGCTGAATCTAGCAGAATAGATGTTTTAGTGAATAACGCAGGTTATACAGTTAATGGTGCCTTTGAAGAGCATGCAATGGAAGAGATAAAAGCTCAGTTCGAAACTAATCTATTTGGTCTTATAAGGGTGACTCAAGCTGTCCTTCCCATCATGAGGAGACAGAAGTCTGGTATCATCGTAAATATTAGTTCGGCGGTAGGAAGATTTGGCTATCCCGGAGGATCCGTTTATGTTAGCACAAAATTTGCAGTTGAAGGTTTGAGTGAATCTATATCATATGAATTGGAGCCGTTTGGAATAAAAGTGGTCTTGATAGAACCTGGAGTTATCAGAACAAACATTGTTAACAGCATGGTTACTGCCAAGAAATCTCAAGACCCAAATTCTCCATATTCACAACTTATGCAAAAGGTGGTTAGAAGTCTTGAACGCATGATGGAGAATGGATCATCTGCAGATGTTGTAGCAAAAGCAGTGCTTGAAGCTGTTACAACAGAAAATCCTAGTCTAAGATATTTAGCTGGAAAAGATATAGAATCTTGGATGGAAGCTAAAAGAAGCATGTCTGATGAAGAGTTTTATAAAATGATGAAGGAAAATCTGAAGTAGTTATTTTCATCTAATTAATCAATGATTGGATAACAAACCATGTTATGAGGACCTATAATTTCCCTTTATTTGCAATCAAAACTACTCCGGTCATTATTATCGCGGTAGCAATTATTATCTGCGGAGTGATAGCCTCACTAAGTATCGCCCACCCCAACATAACAGCCACTACCGGACTTACATAGGTAAAAGTATTGGCTAATGATGCTGATGTATTTCTAAGAATCCAGAAAAATCCAGCCCATCCTACTGAACCTACAGTTACGAGGTACAATAGTGAAATCATGGATGGCATAGAAATTGCAGATACATGAAAATTCTGTAGCTCGCCTGTTGGAATACTCAATACAATTAAAAAAATTCCACCTACAAATAACATCATACCAGTTGAAACCAGTACGTTGGTAGGGAGATCTGCTTTAGATGAATACAACGACCCGACTGACCAGCTGATTGCAGCTATTGCTAATACGATTATACCTACAAATTCAAATTTCATATTGGAAGTATTTGTTTCTAGAAATTGCGCTGCCACAGAAGGAAATATCAATATAACAAAGCCAACAGTACCTGTGATAACTCCAAGCACAGTAAACTTCTTCAGCTTTTCTCCATATACTGTCTTCCCAAGTAGTAATACCCAGATGGGAACTGTCGAAAATAAGAGTGCAGTAACATTAGATGTAAGATATTGTTCTCCCCACGCCAATAGTCCCTGTCCACCAAGTATTAATGCACACCCAATAATTGTTGCTTCCTTCCACTGTCTCTTATTAAGTATTGATACAAGTTTGTACCGATGGCGGTCCTGAGCATTTTGATTTCGATTAGTCCCACCCCTATTGTTTTGGGAAGGAATTAGAATGTATACCAGTATAAGAAGCGTACCAGATGATACATACCTTATTCCAGACATTAAAAATGGAGGAATGGTATCGATCGCAATTTTTATAGCTATATATGTGGATCCTATAATTACCCAAAGTAATATTAACACTAACCAAACCTTTAGCTTATCCATAGATCGATACCCTTGATAACTAACTTTTTGATTTGTTTTTAAAAATTATATAATAGTTGTTATCTAGAGCAAAAAGCATGAGATAACTTTCGAGACGAGGTCCCAGGTTTGAACATGAGTAGCACTATTGCTCTTGGCTTATCAAAACCTACCTATTTAGCCCCAATATCTTTTCACATAACTGAAATCTCTTCCTTACTCATCCCTACGGCTTATGGGTTTATCCAACTCATGCAATCGATGTTGAAAATTCCGGATTCTATTTCGAATCAATCATATCAAAACTCAACCCCAGATATCTGATCAACCATCATCAGAGGAGCTTGCATTATGGACTGCCCTCAAAACACGTGATAATATAATTAATATAATTACAAAGCGATTTTAATTAATGTCCAATATTTCTCTTCCACTTTGACCTATAATGCCTAGACATAACCCCTTGGCACGATACGGCCCACTATAAACTATAAAACACGATTTTTTGGTACTTCCCTCTTGAACATACTTTACATCTTTGTCCTCTTTAATATGATTGGCCAGCATATATAACAAATCTTGTTTATGCCATAGTACATAGAAAAAAAGGGGATGCTTTTGCTAGTGCCCGCTAGGAAAGCCTGGTGAAGCAGGACAGGTTGTGTCCCTAACAACTTTCTGAGTGCTGGTAAGAGGGTTAGTCCCGCCCGGGGCCGCGGCAGGGTTAGCTGGGTTGTTACCTTGTGATACCGCGCCTTGTCCTGGGGCATTGGCGATTTGTGTATTCCCTGTACCGACGCCGGCACCCTGACCGTAACAGGTGCCTTGACCGTTGGCCGGACCTGAAACGCCTGGAACGCCTCCATTCTTTAATGGTTGTGTTGCTGGCCCATTACCATTCCCATTACCTCCAACGTTGCTATTGGGATTGCCAGTTCCTCCAGCCGCCGCAAATGCTATTTGTGATGAAACGATAATTCCCGATGTCGCTACCAGCATGGCTACAACTACTGCAGAAGCTATTACTGCTACAGGAATTTTATACTGCATTATTATCGTATATTGTTCGCTTCTATATAAAGAGCCATACGAATTCCACTTTTGGGAGTCATAATATACTTAGTGATTCGTTGTAGCACAAGTTGCGTAATATACTTAGATAACTGTACTACAGCAAACATGGATAAAAGGTTTTCTTGTAGGATCGGATACAAGAATTTCTCAAAACTGCAGGCTGTAGTAGAAATCTTTGTTAGATATAAGAAAAATGGTCTCGTCAGCCGACATCTTCATTTAGAAAGGTGTACTAAATAGACACAGCCCTCAAGCAATAATATAATCAATATACAAAGCGATCTTAATTAATGTCCAACAATCTATCATCCAGTTTTCTATTCATACTGCCTTGACCTACACCTTTCCATCTACCAACGAGTTTAACCAATTCCCCTATCTCATCTTCCGTCATGCCCATTTTCTGTAAACGACGTAGGTAAGATGATAAGTCTCAAGAGAAAGAAATTTCAAAATATGCTAGGTAGGCTCGGCATCGAAGGTGTCACAACGACGAGGGAGAAGGCCAAAGTAGGCAACAAAGTGGGTGCGTATAAAAGATTATGTCTCGTTCCTTTTGTTTAGCAGTCGATTGATTGCTGCAGAGGCAGAGCGAGACCTGCCTGTTGCCTTTCATCCTATTGGATCACGCAGTTGTAAGTCAAATATGTTCGTAAATTTAGACACTTGTCATCTTCCACAGGCGCAAAAAAAGCATACGACGAACACATGGCTGATTATAGACTAGGTTCAGAACATTTCATAAAGTTATGTGATAAATATGGATGGGAGATAATGGAAGAGGTTATGACGGAATATAGACGAGAACATCCGGAGCTGAGCTCTAATGATGGAACGAAGGGGAATCTAGAATGAGTGACGAGCTTACATGTGAGGATTATGTCGAACAACACACCAGGAGTTCCTCATCTACTTTCTGTCGGGGAAAGTCCAGGATACGAGGATGGATACCGACAACGGTAACATCACCCTCGTCGGTCTGCCGGACAAGCCTCATGCCATCTCGGCTTTAAGCCTTCTGTTAAAGCGTCGCAGCCTCTCTGGCTCGCTAATCGGGGGCATTTCCGAAACGCAGGAGATGCCAGAGTTTTGCGGTAAACATAACATCACAACCGACGTAGAAGTCATCCCCATCCAGAAACTCAATGAGGCCCATGATAGGCTGTCCCGAGAGGATGTAAAGTATCGCTTCCCCTTTCACATCGATATGGCTTCGTATACTTATCCCAATATTTCCTGTTTTGAAGATCACTTTCAGATATCTTCCAGTGCTTTGTGGGATCTTCGATTCTCTCTTTTCATATATATCAGATATATCCGGCACTATATAGCTGTTTCTAAGTTGCAGTGCCCCGATCTATCGACGTTATCTATCTGTATCTCTTATAGCTTCGACTCCTCAGCATAGTAAATACAATAGGGTAATATCTGGGAGGAACCAATCCGCAATTTTCTTATCTAATGGACTCTATATTTTTAATGGGAACTCCATTTGAGGACGGGCCCGAGTTTGTAATGGCATGCCTTTAAATGACTTGATTGAATTATCAAGAATATGCAAAGAGAAAGTGTTGCTGTTGTAACAGGCAGCTCTACTGGTAACGGATTTGAAACATCTTTGCTGCTTGCAAAAAATAAGTTTTACACA
>JASHSN010000327.1 GCA_030038695.1 Nitrososphaeraceae archaeon | reverse complement strand
TTAACTTAGCAAGATGTGGTGGAAAAAATGTACAAATTTATGCTTCCGAAATTTATACCTAAACCTGTGAACAAAGAAATTAATTATGCTGAAGAATATCATGAAGGAACAAAACACTCTGAAATCAGTATACAACTGTCACGACACTATCTTGACTGGAATAATAAACCTCTGCCCTTTAAGGTATATTCCACCTTGTCGTCAATATCACTTCCCAAGGACTTTCCACAGCCTTCTGAAGGGGCACTTGCCTGTATTGGTAACACGCAAACCACTAGAGATAAAACCGTTGTATTAGAAATAAAGAACCTTGCAGAAATATTGTTCTTTGCAGCTGGTATTACAAGGGTATTGAAACTTGATTACGGCACTTACTATATGCGAGCTGCATCTGCTACAGGCGCCCTTTATCCTATAGAGCTGTATGTAATTTGTCAAGATTTACCCGGGTTGAAGGCTGGTGTTTACCACTTTTGTCCTGGAGACTTTGCTCTTGCAGAGGTACGAAGTGGTGACTATCGCGCTAATTTAGCAAGAGCTGCAGGTGAGAACGATAATGTAATGCGTTCACCAATTACTATTGCTTTTACTTCATTCGCTTGGAGAAATGCATGGAAGTATCAATCTCGTTCATATCGTCATTGGTTTTGGGACTCTGGAGTTATTGCTGCCAACCTTCTAGCGACATGTTACTCCATCAACTGTCCTGTACAATTGATCTTGGGTTTTGTGGATGAAGCAGTAAATTACCTACTCAGAATAGATGATAAACAAGAGGCTGCTATAATTCTGGCTCCACTAGGTGGTAATCCATCCATAGGATCAGTTCCCATGATGAAAAAAGAGGATTCATCCATTCCTAAGATTATACCACTGTCAAGAAACGAGGTAGACTATCCTGAAATTTGGAAAATACACAAAGCTTCAAACTTACACACAGAAGAAGAGGTCATCAATTGGGTTAGGGCTGCAACCCACCTTAAACAAACTTCGAGTAACAAAGCGGAGCACTTACATCTAAAACCACTAAGTTTCGAAACTGCTCCCCATGGGTCTACTCTTGGGGAGACTATTCTGCTTCGCGGATCATCTCGCAAATTTTCTAGGCAACCTATTTCCTTTAAACAATTATCCAACATACTTCACTACTCGACGCGAGGTGTGCCGCTGGATGTTCTTGAAAATAAAAACCGTAATAATTTCAATGACAGTAACATCGACATCTATTTATAGCAAACGATGTAGAAGGACTAGATGTTGGATCATATTTTTTTGATCGCTGTAATGAATCTGTTCAACAACTCAAAAGCACAGTCTCCAGGGATATATCAGGGTATCTTTGCTTAGGACAATCTCTTTTCAGCGATGCTAGTGTTGTATTCTTTCTCATGTCTGACTTGAATAAGATCCTAGACAATCTTGGCAATAGAGGTTATAGAGCGTCGCAATTTGAAGCTGGAGTCATTGCTGGAAAGATTTACCTTGCTGCTTACGCTCAAAAAATAGGTGCGTCTGGTTCTACTTTTTTTGATGATGCTGTTTCTGCGTTTTTCTCGCCTCATGCTGCAGATAAAAGCACAATGATTGCAGTAGGTGTTGGAATTCCTGGGTACAAATCACGTCCAGGCAAAGCTCTCCCTCGCCTTCTCACTAGGACTGAAATGTTGACGAGATAAAATCATCAAACATTGAGATTATTAAGAGTTGTTGTTGAATAGATCAAGGAGTATACTAAGAGATCCAATTGCCAAATTCTTTAGAGGGAATAATTTTGCCTTTTTGGGTACCTTAAACATAGATGGTTCGCCTCAGGTTACGCCTACATGGATAGACATATTAGAAGATGATGGTCAGGAATTAATTCTAATAAACACTGCTAGGGATCGTATAAAGCAAAAAAATGTATCTAGAGATCCAAGAATATCAATTTCAGTAGTCGATGAAGAGAATCCGTACAGTATGATAACCATTAAAGGAAGAGTGGTTGACCAGACAGTTAACGGAGCTGATGAACACATAGATAAGCTCGCGAAGAGATATCTCAACGCAGAAAAGTATCCTGCTCATTCATCCAATGTAAAGAGGGTTATTAAAACCAGAAAAGATCTTCTACGTGCCACCTAGATACACAGAATATTTGGAAAAAATAAAATAAAAATGTCCAATCCATAGGCGAAGAACAATACTCAGTACATCTGACTTCAATTGAAACTACATCTTGAAACTCAGAAATCATGAACAAACTGTCTTTTTGTTCACAGCCATGGTCTTGAGTATTAACGCGTTGAGTTCGTATTAGAATTTAGATTCTATCAGACTCCTTTTTCATGTTCCTATATCCAACTTCTGTTGTTATGATCAGGTAAGTTGTTTATTTTGTTTAGGTCCATAAGATATGCTGATCCTTTACTATGAGCTTATACGTACGAAGGACTCATTAATTTTAGGTGGATTACGTAGAGATCACGCGAGCATCGCAAGAAGATGCAGAGATAATTCTTCATTTACAAATACATGCTTATCTTAGCGAGGCGGAAATATATAATGACTGTAGCGTCCCTCCTTTAATACAGACATTAAAAGAGATCAAACAAGAATTTTCACAGCAGGTATTTCTGAATTCCTTAAAAGAAGGGGAAATAGTTGGTTCTGTGCGAGCTTATCTTGAGAAAAAAACAGCATATATCGGACGGTTGATGGTGAAACCAGACTATCAAAACAAGGGTATAGGAACCAGACTCATGCAAGAAACTGAAGAACACTTTAGAATGGCAGATCGCTATGAACTGTTTACAGGCTACAGGAGTGCTCGGAATTTATACTTGTATGGAAAACTTGGCTATCGCGAGTTCAAGCGAGTACCTGTAAATGACTTGATTATACTTGTGTTCTTGGAAAAATATAGAAATCATAATAATTTGTGAACAGGACATATGCATGCGGCTCTAAGCCTTAAGGCCGTTGATGTTTGTCTTTACAATAAATCGGGCTCATCAAAGTATTCCAGTACAACATATAAGATACGCAATCAAAGTGCCAGCATTCTCAACTTTTCCTGCCATTATCATGCGTTTTAATTCCTGAACTGATACAATTTCGATTTTTCTAATATCCTCGACACTGTCCCTTTCCTGTTCATATTCACCTTTAACCACATTCCTCGCTCTGAAGATATGAATGATCTGTTTTGATATATTGACTGATGGATTGTATGTATATATCTCTTCAATTTCTCTAGCATGGTAGCCTGTTTCTTCTAATAATTCGCGTGTGGCCGTTTTCTCAGGGTCTTCATTATTTTCCACATGTCCTGCAGGAAATTCAAGTAATACCTTACGCAGAGGATGTCTATATTGTCTTATCATAACTAAGGTACTTTTATCAATAAAAGGAACAATAACAGCAACATCTGGGGTTCTATACCAAGTGTAATGTGTAATCTTCCCTGGTCTTACTTCAACCGTATCTTCATACAACTCCATCCAACGATTCTGGAAAAGAAGTTCACTATGTATTATTTTCCAGTCTGAGATCATGTTATTTATTTGTGAAAACTTAAACATCTTATTAATTGTTTGAAGATGGCTTCAATGCAAATGTTAAACATTGTCATAAACACATGATTATAAATGCGGATATTCTTCTGGTATTACTTATTGTTGTGTAAATTGGATGCTCAAGTCGAATGACGTGCGGTTAGCAACACAAAATAAATAAACTAAAATCCCTCTTCATGATAAATGTAAAATTTGGATAGGTTCTCTTTTGCAATAAGAAGATGGCTACCATATAGCTTAGTAGGAGCTACAATTTCTTTGGTTACTGCATTAGTATTTCACGTCCCTGTAGGTAGAACAATTGTTGCAATGGCTCTTGCGATGGTCTTGATATTCAGTGGATTTCTTCGGCAAATTATCCTGACCGTGACCCAGCAAAATTGATCCAGGCAGCCGCGCAGATATCGGAATCAGGCATGCCGCTTGAAAAATTAGAGGAGCATGTCAAGGCGCTCATGGCCGAAAAGGAGACGCTCCAGATAGAAATAGACGAGGGGCGGTCGATCTTAGATGGTGTTGATGTGGATGCGGAAAGTAGAAGGAAAATGATGGAGGAGTATGCTCAGATGAAGGCAGAGATGCGGAGATGTGTCTGTATCTCTATACATAGATGATTTGTTACATCAACTATAATTGTTCATTCATGTTTTCCACTTTTTATCATAACGACAAAAAGTGCCTTTGGTAATGGATTCAGCAGTCTCTTTGATACTATCTATTATAAATGATTCACTAAATAGATCTCTTATCTCACCTTGAGAAAATTTGTATGGACCTTCCTCCATAGGCTCTTTGTCACTAAAGCATTTTAAAAACAAATTGACAAGTATAGTTATCACTATTCCAACTACCTACAGGTAACCTTCTTTTCTTTCTTTAATCAAGAACTTACAAACTAGATCCACCTTAGCAGCTCTAAGCGTCTCTATTTCAGTCCCTAGAAGTTTTTCAAACAATTCATTTTCAGTGGCCATGCTTCCCATTGCCATATTATCAACCGAATATCACCATCTGACC
>JASHSN010000326.1 GCA_030038695.1 Nitrososphaeraceae archaeon | reverse complement strand
CTACCTCGAAAATCATGACCAAGTGGTCGAAAGACAAACAAAAAAATCAGTTAAAAACGCTGACGGAAGTAGAACGTCGAGAATGAAAGGAAATGATGTATCAGACGCAGCAGGACATCCCAGAGAATTCAGCTCAAAGAACCATGGAAGTCTTTGATCCAATAATTTCAATGTTTACCAGAATGTTGCGATGATTAAAAACGTTGTTGCTGAATAATTTTAAAAAGAAAATATAGTTTTTCTACAACGGATTAGGAGAAGCGTTCCAATTGTCAAGGCCATTATTAGAGAAGTGTTCAGAAAACCTGGAAATTCTGGAACCACCACGTATCCAGTTGCTACTCCGTTACGTGTAAAATCAGGCGTCTGACCTGCCTTAAGTAACTCGTTTATCGCCACCACAATATGATAAATCTCTTTTGCTGGAAAATACAATATCTCTGAATCAGTAGCATTCTTGGCTAACAAATTCTGTTTTGTAATTACCACGTGATTATTTTTATCGTATATGATCAAATTGTACTTTACATTGGTATTTGTTAGCGGAGCAGTACCTGTAGGATCATAGAATGAAATATTCAATGTTGATTGCGTGTTTGGGACAATTGGATTTGGAGACCATGATACGGCCGCGTGAATCCCACCTGTGTTCGAAACTAAATCCGATGAGGTAGCAATAGGACTAGTAGCACTGGGTGGAGATAATGTGAAGTTCATAAGATTCGTTGTAGTGCTCTTCGTTATTGATCCTTGTGCTGCCGCATTGCTTGCTAGTTTTAGGATATCATCCTTGTTAACGAGATAATGCACGACCATAGCATCAGGAAAGGAAAACGGATCTATGGCAAGTGAACGGCCCAAGAGTCGTTGACCATTAACTGTTGCGTTGAATTGAGTCGAATCACCAAAACCTTTCCAAGATTTTGGAAGCCTCATCTCCTCATGAACAAACATAGGTTGCTGTTTGATACGAGTCAAATTATAATCAAACGGCATTGACCATGTAAATAATTTGTTTGTCGGTTGGAAATTAACACTGTTTAATTTATCGTAGTATGATACCACAGTCGTATTATATCTCTGGTTTTGGTAATTCCAATTATTTTGAAAAACATCTCCCAGACTAAGAGAAGCATCGAATTTTGGGGATTGCTGTGGAGCGAACGAAGTTGCGGCGTTATCCATAGTTAATATTTCAATGTGGAAGTGAAATAGACCACCGTGCAGAAATATAGGTCCTCTTATGAGTATATTGCCGCTAGAATCTGCTAACCAAGATTTAAGGATAGGATCATGTTCAGCCAATATAGTTATAGGTCCATTCATTGGGTCTATGTGTAAAGTTAGTAACCCAATTTGTGAGTGAAAGGAGTCCACCAAAAGAGGTTTTTCTGTTGATGATGTTGTGCCACTTGTCACAACTATCTTATAGGTAACATATTGGATAGTCTGGTTATTGCTTGAATCAAACAACCTAAACTGCATAAATGCGTTATGGGCTGCCGCGGGAGTGAGGATAGGAGGATTTACCTTGAGATAAAGACCAATTTGTCTATTTCCTATCGTGACCGGCGGTAGATTTTCGCTAGTTAAACCATCTGCATATGTTTTTTGATTAAAGAAACAATATTGAACTGGGGATATAAGCATGAACAGCAATATAAAAGATGTGAAGAGGTATTTTTGTTTGATTTTTTTCCTTAAATCTTGTTGCAGCAAAAAATGTGATCGAATTTTCAGTTGTACTACCAATTCTATTGTAACTTAGCTTCCCGGGTAGTACCTTCAAAAGCGGAAATAAAGACCATATTATCAGATCCTATATCAAGTCGATCGTGCAATATCCACTTATGATGTCGTTACATTCACATGATTTGTAGTAAGCACAACAGCAGTTGATGGGAATCCCTTGATCATTAACACGCCTTGTATCTGTTCATCTAACGAATTGATAACCTTATTTAGTTCCGAAAGTGCCTCTTTTGTATCATTAGCTTTTAAATCATTGATAGACTGCTGAAAATGCAGTCTAGTATTACTAAATAATGAACTTATAACGTCAAGCATTGCGAGTTGATGTGAATATAATTGTTCACTTGCAATATTTAGTTCCGAAATTGCTTTTTGAGGATCGTATGCGTTCAGAGCCTCTCCGGCTGCCAACAAATGTGTCTCTGCTGAATAAAAGGTGGAATTCATGTCTCTTGTCATCGGTAATCTCATCGTCATCATGCCTTGCTGATGTAGAATCTTTAGCTGCCTCAGAATGAAAAGTTCAGAAACTGCTCCATCAATGTTACCCGTCTCGATGTAGTGTTTAGCTGTCAACAAATGCTCTCTTGCCAACTGAAGAACGGGATTCGACATCACACCAAGGGCTGCTAGTTGTTGTTGTTCTATCTGCACTCTAGCATTGTTAAGTTCGGTTAGTGCTTTATGGATGTTGCCAGTCTTTATGTCATTTACAGCTTGCATCAAAAGCGTGTTTCCAGACCTAAATGAAGATATCATGGTATCAGTTGAGTTATAGTTTTGTGCCGTCGCCGTCTGATTTCCTGTTTGATTTTTGGGGATTTTGGTAATATTCATCGGTTCAACCAATGGAGCTGTTGCGTTCGTTGGTGGAGATACTGCATAAGCA
>JASHSN010000325.1 GCA_030038695.1 Nitrososphaeraceae archaeon | reverse complement strand
ATGCTTATGCCAATTTCCAATATATTCAAGTCCGCTTTTTTCCATCCTTTTAGTTTCTCTTATCGCAACATCTTCGTCCATTTCAAAATGAACTTGAGTTCGAATTGCATTTGGCAGGTTTACCACCTTTAGAATTATAATGTATTTGTCTACAATTTTTCCAAATAGCAACCCACCCGTCTCAACGTGTTCATATTTATTGCTGTCTTCTAGTATGTTATTGGCGCTATCTTGTGCTATGAGGACTTCACTATTCATAACAAGAAATAATGTTTGGTCACAGGTATCGTTGTGTTACCATCCTCGTCGGTCATAGCGGCCTCATTAGTGATATACATCTTTGTGCTTTTTAGTACTTTTTTCGCGTCTTTGACGAAAGGAAGTCCTCGCGGCATATAAAAACTATAAGTTGTAAGAAATATATATCTTTTCCTTATGAAAGTTTATGTTAATTATGTATTTTTTTAATAAAAGCGATTTTTCTATGCTGTCGGACCTTACGCGCCAGATCGATGTTCCGATATGGTGCCGGTTTCTAATGATTAAACAGCTAAATCAATCGGACGATTGAACAGTAGGCTCTTATCGAAGCAACTCAGATAATAATAGGTCATACAACTAGCGTTCCTTTGCTTGCAAGAATAAAAATGCAGAGCTGACTCTTTTGTCAGCCGGTGCAACAACCGCCGCATATACCGCAGCCGCAGCCGCCCCAGCCCCCACAGCCTCCTATGCCTCCCACAGCCCAGCCACCCCAGCCTGGACCCCCAAACCCGGAGCTGCCCCTGAAGGCTTCCGCTTGATGCGTGGCAATTAGCTGACTTGCAAAGAACACCATTATTGCAATCACCATCATGCTCAAAGCAATTATCCTTTGTTTATTTGAGATCATATATGTACTCAGTAAAAAATATAAAAATAAAAATATTGGGAACGATTGATTTTGAAAATAATACTGATAGATTTCGAAAAAACCATCAATGAGAACTAAGATAAGTCAAGTCTTCACTACAATATCTACATAGACCACATAGTAGGAAGGCATGAAATCCGGTTGCTCTAATAGTACTTTTATTCCTAAAGGTGCTTATATTTTGATAGTGGCTGACCTCTATAGGTTTGACACTTAGAACTGTAGTGACATGAAACAATGTCTCTCATTCTTCAGTTTAACTGAAGAACGGCCTGTTGTAATAGTGTTATACTTGAATATCGATTGAAAAATATTATATACCTTATTTGATATTGATGATTTCAATACCTCACGTTTCTGCTACGCTCCTAGAAGCTATGAGTATTCTACCATACCGCGTGTGCAATACATTCTATCCCTATTATTAGCAAAGCGATTGCTGCTATGAAGTTCAGAAGCCCTCTACTGGGAGAAATGGTATACCGTGTTGTAAGACAAGCCGGGTTTGCTGTTCGTAGAAGGTATGCGGTCACCTGAAACTCACTTTATCTCGGGAGGTTGAAGGGTTAAAGCCCCCCCAATGATTCGTTTACTTTCTTTAAATTTCCTCGCATCTACTTCGTCAAAGTAAATTGTTGCGGATTGAAGATTTCCGCTATGAAATTTTATACACCATTTCTTTTCTTTGCCTACATACTCCTCTCCCGGCATTTCGGTTTCTCCCATCCATACATAGTTGATGGGATTACCCCGCGGATTACATATCACGCCATCCGGATTAAAGTCTACGGGCTTTACTCCTCTCATTTCCTGTTCTTATTAGTTTTAGAGAAATTTCAGTCTTTGCGTTGAGCTCTTGCATTCTGAAGAACCCGTGTCTCCTCCCATTTTTGCTTCTTGTTTAATTTGTTATGCTCTTACATCACACCATTCATGTATTATCTATTAGCCATGGCTTGCTGTAGCTTTCCCGTACTCTAGGAAATTTGACTGGATTCCGGCACAAAATCTGTTCAAGTGGATCTTCATTTTCTCGTACAATTGGGTTAATAGAGACCTGGAGGTTGAAAGTACAAGTGTTTTTAGGATTCCTTTAGCTACTGCTCTTTTTCGCACTCACGAGGACGTAATGGACGATCCTGGTAGAGTAAAAAATTCAACAGTGATAGTTGACTACCTAACAATTAGATAGATAGAATCAAGCCAATGACGGAGAAGACATAGTCACAATACGCGATATTCAAAGCAAAGAAACTACGAATTATCCTCTCTTTGTTTCAATAAAATATCTTATTTGTTCCATGGAGAATATGCGAGGAAATAAAAAGCAGGATGGATTGAAAGTCCCATTATCTTTTCCGGTTGAATCTTTATTATAATTCGTCTGTGATTTGGCTTTCGGTAATAATATTTTCCAATTCCGAGATACTTTTTGGCCAGCCTTATCAGATGCTCATCTGCTCCTTCTGTCGTGCGTTCTATTACCTTTCCTTTTATAGAGACCATATTGAATGGATTGTTTTGTTCAACGATGGATAGCGCTATCCTTTTATCATTCGTTATATGTTTATTTTTCGCCGAAGATTCAAAAGTATTTATCAAGATCAAATCGTCGATCATCTCTGTCCATACTGGTGTAACGTGGGGGGAACCGTCTTTAGACAAAGTTGTTACAAAAGCCAAATTTCTATCACGAAAAAGACCATGCAACTCCTCTTTATCTAGTTTTGTCGTACCAGTAGATTCAGATACTTTTTGTTCAGTCTCATTGTATGCAGGAGGAGGAGCGTCAACTATTTCCACTGAAGTTGGTATTTTTTTCATGTTATCATCTCTTTGCATAGCATTGAGAGAACTAAACATGTATTAATCATTATCATTTACTACCAATAATAATTCGGTCCGAATATGAAATAGATTGTTCGGAACGAATTGCAACTTTAGCTCCGTAGTTGCCAATTTCATTTTATTATAATCACGTAACTCTGTCGCTGCTAACCATCGCGCTTGCACCACAAGTTTAAATTGCGATGGATATATCATCTTTATATCAGAAGATAGATTATTCTCATGAGAAATCCCTTCAAGAGATCTGGCAGCTATGAGTATACGACGGGACCAAACCCAAGTACGTCCTTTAACAAATTAAAGATTGTAGCTGCAGTAATCACTTTTGTTGTCATCATAGTCGTTATGTTCGAATCAGTAGTTGTTGTAGAAGCGGGTCATAGAGGGGTTGTTCTATATGTTGGTGCGGTTGAAAACCGTGTATTAGGAGAAGGAATACACTTTATCATTCCATTTGCTGAACAGGTAGTGCCAATGGAAGTCCGTACTCTCAAATATGTAGCTAATGCAGCTGCTGCTTCCAATGACCTACAGGAGGTGCAGACTACGATAGCATTGAACTATCATATATCACCAGATAAGGCGAATGTCATATATCAGCAGCTTGGAGATGATTATGCAGACAGAATAATCGCACCCACTATACAAGAATCAGTTAAAGCAAGTGTTGCGAAATTCAATGCTGAAGAGTTGATAACAAAAAGAGCTACTGCAAAAGCTGTGATTGCTGAGACTATTGCCAATACCCTATCAGGAAGGAATATAATTGTGGAGACCGTATTCATAACAGACTTTTCATTCTCACCCGAATTTGCAAAACAGATAGAATCAAAAGTAGTAGCCTACCAGAAATATCTGACAGAGCAAAATAATCTGTTAGCCGTTAGAGTGATCGCAAACCAAACCGTTGTACAAGCTCAGGCTGCAGCAAGATCAAATGTAGCTAAAGCCAATGGTGAGTCTCAGGCAATCAAGATCATAAGTTCTCAACTAAAACAAAGTCCGGAGTACCTTCAGTGGCTGGCTATCAACAAGTGGAATGGCCAAATGCCTTATGCTTTTGGTAGTAGTGCACTACCTTTTTTTCAACTACCCAGAGCAACAACCCAACAAAACCAAAGCAAGAGTTCTAGTGCCTTTGCTAGTGCTCAATAGTGATCTTCATTCACGAAAGAGACATCAGCAAGATCAAATGTAGCTAGAGCTAATGGCAATTGTCAGGCAATCAAAATCGCTCCCTGTTGGGACATTCACGCTTCCTGGACAATTCTAACCAATAAAGTATGCAGTTGCCAATAACTGAGGGAACTTATATGCAGCTAACGCACACGATAATGGAACGTAAATGCAAATTCGGAGAAAGATTAGATGTAATAGAAACTAGCTCGTAGGTAACTGATGTTACCTACGATGAGTTGTAAACTATTATAAAAAGAACAATAGGTCGAGAGATGACATAAATCCGCGCTATTACGAATGACGATGGATTTCTGCTAAGAAGGTTAGTTTTTAACTGTAGCCTGTCAACTCTGTCAATGAGTGATGACTCTTAGCCTTTCTCCTTTCTAGAAAGAGTCTGATATTTCTCATAAATTGTTAGGAGTTAATGTTTCTATCAACCAAGATATGTGACTATCCAAAATCCTCAATGGGGACCTCAACTATTGTTATTAAAATTATCTGTTTGCAGGTATATTGTCTATCGAATTGGTTGAGTTACTTATCTGAAATGTATCGATCATCTGCTGTACTATTGGCATATATTTGTTGTATTCATTCGTGCGGGCCTGATAAATTAAAATGAAGAGCTTGTCCCCTCTGATTGCACCAATGTGCATACTTCTCTCAGGGTAAAGGCTGGAAAAGGACATTGTAGATGCATACGTTGAATTGTATGCAGGTAACCCACCAAGTGTAGTCTTAGTTAATCCAAGTAATTTTCCGAAGCCATATTCGTCACTCGCGTACTTGGATACAGTCTTCCATGTGTTTTCTGGGTAATATACGGATAAACGTAAGCTTGCATTAAAATCAGGAATGCCAGAAGGATAGACCTTCTTTAGCAGATGCTCAGAGGCTTGCGTTAAGTGAAAATGTAGCTTAAGTGAGATTAAAGCTGCGGTTTGGTTCGCAATGATTGGACTAAAGGATACAAGGTCACGAGTAGTGCCGTTTGCCAGTTCGTATATGTATCCTCCAGTATGCTTAAACCAATTGGTAGGATATTGCATTTTTATCCCATAGATGGAATTTACATAAGTCAAATATTCAGGATCATTACTTACTGCAAAGTTGGTTATAGGAACGGTCTGTCTAGGCATAGTTGACTCACTTGGAGTTGAAGGGAATGGTGTGTATGCTAACACTATATGTTCGTAATTTTGTAAGGGCCATGCACAAAACACCAAAAATGCAGAAAATACAAACACGAGATATGATCCCTTAACACCAGACTTTGAGCTCAAGATTTCATCTCTTTATAGATAGCGAGTTATTAAGTTTAGTGTTAGTTGGAAAGAACAGACAATTAATACCGAAGATATTGACTCTAAACCTGATTATTTCGCTTGAACCCTCGGTATAAACGACTTATTTTCGTTTATCTATTGTTCTACTGACATAAAGTTTTTACATAGATAATAGGTAGGATTGGGAGAAAATAAGCCTATATAGGATCATTTTTGAAATTATGTAGTGTATGACTGAACATATTTTATATATAAGGAAATACATTATATGAATATGATAACAGGATTAGTAGATCCACTGGAGAAAACCATTACCCTAGACGACGTCGCACCAAAGTGGGCGAAAAGGTTAGCAGAGGAAAAGAAGTTGCCATTTCCATTATCCTTTAAATGGTTCAAGTGGTATTTTGAACTTGATATTCCGAAAAGATGTGTTGTCGGAGAAGCACATGGTTTTAGCTCCTCGTACGAGAAGGAATGTGAGGAGTGTAATAGACTGGGATGGCAATTTGGACACTCATTTATAATGCGCTCAAGAGCAGGGCTTGATGGAGATGTTTGTAATTTTCTGCAACATTGGAAAGACACGCATTTGAGTTCGACATAATGAATTTCCACAAAATCAGGCGAATCAGACAAAAATAAGAACTCTTCCACTAGACTCGATTTTATGG
>JASHSN010000005.1 GCA_030038695.1 Nitrososphaeraceae archaeon | reverse complement strand
TAGCCACTAATCTTTTCTTTTATCTAACTGCTGGTTTTGTTTGCAAGTGTGTGTGACAATCTAGTAATTAATAACATCGTGTCAAAAAAATATTGATGTAACATACGTAATACTAAATGTCGAATATAATAAATATTGAATATCCCAGAACCTCAATCACAACCTTAGCCTCAAACACCTCAGATTGAGGAGATTCTTGAATCAATCATAAAACGGGAGGATCTCTGCCAACGCTAACATATGTCTATCAAAAACTAATAAGTTTTCTCAAAAGTTTTGACATGATTTGACGTGATAACACATGGTCAGACTCTGTCGTGGGCTTGACCTGAGCTAATGCTTGGTTGGTTGAGAAATTGATACTCATATGTATTTCCCTACACTCAACAGGCCTAATGTGTAGATTATTGCAAATTGTTCTTAAGACCATAGAATATTATAAAACGCTGAAAGAAAAAATGGCAATAATAAAATTTGCTATATTAACAATGATTGGAACGGTAATACGTTCAATAGTCTTGATGGGCTCTGAATTGGATGCTGCGGCTTCACAAAACAATACTAGTATTACAAACGACACATCATCTAATATACAGGGTCATTTAATTTATGAAGTACACGGTAAAATCGTAGCTCAAAAGCTCAACTGCTCAGGAGGTTTCGTACGCTGGTCTTGGAAGATTTACTAACGGAGTGGCTGTTACTGAGGTATGGACTTATATTAATTCACATACACCAAGTGGTGCGATCCAAGGTGTAGGTCATGGAATGCTAAAGACAGTTAATAATAAAGAAATAGCTATAGCAAAAGGATATGGAAGAGGCCTTCCAGAAGCAGGGAAGATAAAATGTCCTACAGCCCAGCTATATAGCACAAATTCAACTGGCAGGTTAGCATTTCTTAAAGATGTAGTTGGATTCAGCGATTGGCAAGTTGATAATTCCGGCAACTACAGCTACAAAATGTGGCAATTCAAATAGTCTGTAGTCTAGATGCGTAACCGAATTTATCGTGGACGAGACTACGTCATTGTCCGTAGAAAGAGTTGCATCCATCTATACTAACCAGTTGCTCGCCCGAACGATGGAGAAAAAGACTGATGTGTCCTTAACTAGGACATCCTAATCAGAAAGTAAATGAGGCTTATGAGCGCGTAGTCAAGAGCGGAAGCTACTAAACTGAAATAGTTAAAGGAGCTAGCGATGCAGCTGCGCTTGCGGTAGTTAATAGCAACCAACCATGGAAATATAACTTGGCTCCCTAACTAACTAATGTCCGGGGTTCCAAAGCTCTGTATCCAATTTCTTTTTGCCATAACCATTGCCTTGACTTAGACCCGGACTTCCCATCGACTTGTTCCATGTATTAACAACCACCGTCAATTCAGTAATTTCCTTCTCCAAGAAGCCAGCGGCGTGTAGATTCATAAGTGCTGTAACCGCTTGTTGCTTCTGAACAGTAAAAGCTTCGATTATTGCAAGCTGCTGATTCGCTCTTTCTATGCTTTTCTGTATACCTCCTAATCGACGATAATTTGTCAATTCCTCTTCCAGACCATAGGCAGCCGATTTAAGGCCCAATGAATAGCAAGTTGTAGTTCTCCTCAGAGTCTAGGGCACGCATTACAATATCCTTAATGTCTTCATATCCCTGTATGTTTTCGAATCCAATTTTCTTACGAAATAAATTACGTATCATACTATATTACCTAGTCCTTACAAACCCGGCCAAAAGCTCCAATCCCAAGCCGCTACTAACAGGAATTCCAGGTGTGTGAAATAGACTATGCACGTTAGTTACGTCAACGTTAGCGGCCCAATGTTGGATCTGTGTTGAAGTATCATTTTCAAGTTTATCCCAACTAACCGCACTCGCATAACCATACTTTTGCAGGAGCTGAACACCCACAAAGAACATTCCAGCCAACAAGCCTACGATTATTAGCATCCATTTCAGGACCTTTGTCAGAGCAAAACCCATTGCATATCCCAGGAGTTCGCCACCGGCGAAGGGAATTATACTAGACAATAAAGGCTCACTACTCATCTGTTTTCCTTCGCTCCTCAGGATGTTTTGATATATACTCTGAGTGAAGAAAGGCTATGATCCTCTTACCCAGCCACGATCCAGGAACAATGATTTTGGCCGAGTTACCGAATTCACTCGCTATTGCTGTTATCTCTGAGATGTGACGTGTGGAACGCCTTTTCATTATACATTGTATAATGATACTTAGCTAAATACTTTCCGGACTGTAATACCAGAGTAAGATCTACAAAAAGGGGAGTTATCTCTGACAGTTAAGGGTGCTTACGTCATTGTGCACCGTTACATTGACCGAAAGAATTTAGTGTCTGGTCGTGTGGATTTCCACCACAAGTGGGGGATTGATGTGGATTTCCCGTTGATGGGTTGGTTTCGCCGAAGGCATGTTCTGTTGTTCCCATTCCTAAGTCAAGTGTCATATCTAATGTCGTCATACCATCTACCAAATGTTTTGTCCAGATATTCTGATATTGCAGTTTTTTGCTCTTCTATATGATCGTAGAATCTGTTTGCACATATGTTTGATTTTAT
>JASHSN010000324.1 GCA_030038695.1 Nitrososphaeraceae archaeon | reverse complement strand
TGATGTATAGGTATCAATGATGTTGCTGCGCTTGCCATTACAACAACTATAATACCAAATACAAGTGCAATCATTCTCATATAGTATTCTTCTATTTATTTATACGTTAGAATACTTCGTTACGCTCTTTATACGTACAAACTAATTCTGTAAACAGAATGCATTTTACCGAACGCAGGTAATGGCCTCCCAATTATATCATCACATATGTATTAGGCCGCTTCTTCATTTCATTAACCTGCCCTCAAGCACGCCAATCCTTTCCTCTAATTTACCTATTACGGCATCTCTTTGACCGTTCTCTCGAACTAAAGTTGCGATGAGCTTCCGGAGGTGTATGGTCGACATGACGTTTAATTTGTCCAAGACCGTAGGCAGAGTGGAATTGCCCATAGCTGCTACTTCTGGGTTCCATGCCTCTTTGAGCAATAGATCGAAGGCACTTTTATGACCAAAGTCGACTAACGCTGCCTTCAGCTCCCTCTGGAGGTCTGATATATATTTCTTGATATAGTTGTCTCAAGAGCCGATTGAAAGTCTATGATGATCTTGATAATGACGGTTCGATGACAAGAATACCTGTCAGCTCAGTCCATACGGACCTGCCCAGAGTCCATCACGAGCAGCGAGTACTCCGAAACCGTTCTTGGGCTTGATCTGTCTCAGGATCCTGAACGCCTTCGTGAGCTGGGCTGTGTCGGTTTTGGGTGCGAAGAACAAATCACCCATTATGACTAAGGACCCGGCCTTTGTCCACGAGAAAAGCTAGAGGCCTTAAATCGCATCTTCCGAAAATTATGAAACACGAGATTAGACACGATGATGTCGAACTTTTCGGCGGGTGTGAACCTAAACACGTCACCCTTCTTGAAATTGATCCTGTCCGAGAAGCCAAGAATTCTCGCGTTCTCTTTCGCCTTCTCGAGGATTGACCTTTTGAGGCTGACATGCTTGAACGTGTCAATCCCAGTTATCCGCGCGTTCTTGTAGAATTCGGCACTGAAAAGAATTGCGTTTAAGATATAAGCATATGTCTAAAAAACAGCCTCAGCTATGGTCGTATTTGGAGTAATATTAACTTCAGCTCTAACTTTAGCTAAGTTCTCAAATATCAATTTTAGTAATTCCTTTGTAAAAAGTGACCAATTCTCACCTAATTCATGCTTTATTACAATTACGTGTTTTCTTCCTCCTTCTATTCTATGGTCTGCATTTATGCCTGATACCTTCATATAATCTTGTAATACTGTAAGAACAGCCCAAAGATTATATTGCTTTTTCATGAACCACACAGCATCCTTCATTATATTAAACGCGACCTCCGCAGCTTGTTTTATTAATTGCTCTTTCCAATGTCCAATAACTTCATCCTTTATTCCATCCTTCTTAGCCATATCCACTGCTTTATCAATTAAAGTTAGCATTGCTTTCGGTACAGGCATCATGCCAATCCTATTTTCATATCTGTACCAATCAGAATATCTTTTTAGGGCCTGGTTTACCAAAACATTGAGCGATATCTGATTCTGATCCGCTTCGCGTTGTAGTTCATCTATCGTATTAGAATCTAACCTAAAACTGATACTTTGGCTTTTCTTTGTTTTATCTGAATGTGATTCCTTCTCTCTGATTCCTACGCTATCAGTAAATGCCTCGTTCAATATGTCTTCAATGTAAGCCGACATTAATAAATTGCAACGTCTTGTGCTTAGGCTTTTTAATCGATTGGTCTGAGAAGCATTATAGCAACTGTTAGATAGACACGAACACTCTCTCGCTTAATCGAAGGATGATAAGACACAGATCAGCACGGTGTGCAGCCCGGTTGGCCGTGTACCGCCGCTGTGATATATTTTCTCTTAATACCTAACTCCTGAAGTGATTATCGATTCAAGGAGTGATTGGATAACACACAATATATGTTGGGCACGTATAAGGCGGTATAAGCGCGAAGGATCTAATCATCTGAATGTATGTCGGATGATAAACTGGATATGTTTTTTCTGGGGAATAGTATAGTATAGAGTATACCTTATTCCCAATAATTGTTCCAATATTGCTAAACCATTCTAATGTATTAGAACTAGGATTCCTTTTGAAAGTACCAGATAGTAAAAATCCAGGATGACCTGCCAGAGTTACATTATTTGTAGTGTGAATAGCGAATTTTAAATTTGGATTTGCAATTTCCTGCATTAGTTTATTAAGATATTCATCTGTCGTAAGATTCGTGTTTAAACTGTTTATAGCAACATCCACTATGATATTGCCTGGATTATTTCTTTGTGGAAAGAACGTTGCAATAACAGGCGAACTGCTAGTACCTTCAACACCCCAGTCTGAACCATATTGCATTTTAATTCCGTACGTCGAATTTACATAGTCCAGTAATTTAGTAGTATTTCCGACAGTAGGTTGTATTAGTGTACCTAAACGTTGATCGGCAAGTTTTAGAAGCGCTATTGAAGTCTTGGTATCTTGAGTTTGTTGTAATGATTGGATAGCATCGTCTACGTACAGCTTTGCTTCTTGAATAGAAGTTGAATTACCTATTGTTGAGTTGTCAAATGCCCTCACATTTGCTAAATTTGTGTTTATTAATAAAGTAGAGATGCTAGTTATAGTCAGCACAAGGCATCCTATTACGAGTAACTGCGATTTCATCTTTCCACTCTCTTGTGCTTTTCTAATCCCGATAAATACATTAGCAGAAGGAGATCTTGACATTATTATCAATCCATGAAGCAATAATATTATAAGACTAGGATTGCAGTGCATTGCACAGCAGTTCTCCGTTTGGGTCATCACACATTTCATGGATCTATTTATCCGCTTGTAACCCTGACATTTTAATGGATTTGCTTATTGCATAGGTTATAAGCTTAGCTACATATTGATCAATTCCAAGGATTTTGGCAAAATCTGCTGCCGATGTATTTAGCAGCGATTTAAGTGTAAGGCCGGCGCCGATAAGGAGTTCCTTTAACCCATCCGCGATGTCCAGCTGATTAATCAAATCTGACACCACTAGTTTTTCTTTTATGCTGCTTAACACGGAATTAGAATCATGTTCATCGTCTTCAGTGGCAGCAATCATAGCTCTCTATTCCTATAATTAATAGTGTTATTCCCAAAAAAAGATAGACACAAACGAAACACCAGCGTATGGAGATGCCATCTTGAATGAAATGATTAGTAATTAGTAACGAAAATTTGTCTGAATATATGTCGTGATACATTTAGAATGTTATTATAATATGACGCTATTATAATAATCTGAAGACCACAGTGTATTGCACTGCGCCGCTATTACAACGGTTCAGAACCTAGTTAAAGGTCTTCTGTTCATAACAGACTAGAAAGTTAATGGACCTAGACGTGGAACTTTCAAGTCGTCCAGTAAGGTTCAAGAACGCATTTTTAGTGGTTATGGCTATACAGGATGTTGAAGAGGTAGTTAATGACGTATACACTAGTAAAATAACGAATAAGGAGATTATGTCTTCAATCATTATAATTGATTCTAAGTCACCTGCATCAGAAGCGGTGGATCTGATGTTACGAAATAACATAAGACATCTAATAGTTGTCGATGAAAGGCATACAAACAAGCCTGTTGGCATGATTACTCCACTTGATCTAAGAGACGAAGAATATTCAGAGGCTTGCCATCGAAGGATTATCGGAATACTATAGATAATTCCTTCTGAGACTTCTATGAAGATCTGAATAATCTTTCATTGTATGCGTAGTTCTTTCTTTTCTCTCCTGCCTAGATGCGCATGATGGTGTGCGTGTCTGCAGAATTCCAGAGTATCAGGCCCTCGATAGTAGACAGAATCCCATGCTGAAGAACGTGTCATCCAGTAACGACGATATTTATATATAATATTCTAATATTTTTTCAATCGTGTCGTTTTTATCATTAACGTTCGGGTATTCCTGATATCTTGTAAAGTCTAGTGGAGTAATTATGCCAATAGGTTTATTTGTACTGCTTTTGTCAACAACAAGTAAATGTCTGACGTTATGTTGCAGCATCATATCAGCAGCTACAGATGGAGATGAGTCAGAACTAATAGTCGATGTGTCATCCCTATAACACCTTAAAGTAGCAGAATACATACATCTGTTTAATTCATTGTTTAATACCGGAAGAGTTTCCAGGAAACTTTCTAGAGATTCCTGAGGATTGTTGAGCGTGAATTTCACACTATTCCTTATGGCCCGTAAGAATTTACTAATAATTTCCTTCCTGTCTCTAATGCTGCGTTCACTAGTCACAAAGACAAGATAGCCGTATGAAGGCACACCATAATCTGTAAACTTAAATAGATTTATTTCATCTAAGCCACGATATTTAGCCTCGACCATTTCATAATTCTCGAACACACCGAAGGCTGCATCAGCCTTTTTCTCCACAAGGGGATCTACTAGGTAGTAGCCAGCTTCTACGAATTCTAAATCACTCTGATAAAGGTATACCACTGTCATGATGAAGCATGGCCTTCAGAATAAGATTAGCATGTGCTTGTATAGAGACAGCTATTTTCTTTCCCTTCAAATCTTTTAGGCTGTTTATATCGCGGCCTACAGTCATTATTCCAAAGCCCGTTTCAAAATATTTTCCTAT
>JASHSN010000040.1 GCA_030038695.1 Nitrososphaeraceae archaeon | reverse complement strand
TTTAACTGTTTATAACCTACTTTCAATAAAAGGGCTAATTGAAGTCTCCATCTTGTTTGATAGCTAGCTAAATCTCTCAGGCGTATAATGAAAATAAATGAAGCTGAAATAGTTCTCAGGTATCAAGTAAATCTAAAAAAACAACTTACGGGATGTGGTGTACAACCGTGAATATTTATACCTAAAGTTGTTAGTTCCTAGCTAGATATACCGTCATGGAGAATATAAAAAAGGTAACGATTGTTTTGAGCACAAACGCGTCAAACACGATGAGGTAAGAAAACAAGTTGGTGAATATTGGCAACATATTGACATTAAGATATGAACCATCTTTCAATTTAGTTACCAAAAGTAATAATCGTGATGGCATTAGAGATATAACATCAGAAGAAATATTACGACTAAGACAAACAGTCACTAAAGAACGCAACAATATACCATCTTCGCAACACCTAGAAAATGAAATAAGACGTCTTATAAAAATCAGATTTGAGAGGTCCAAAGAAAAACGTATTGCGATTGCTCTAAGTTCCGGAGTAGATTCAAATGTGATATTTTCTTTGATTCGCAAGGAGTTTCCACAGACTGATATAGAATGTCTAAACGTGACTTTTGATGATAATTCCAGCGAAGCTCTTCGTGCAGCACAATTAGCAGAAAGCAAAGAGGCTGGATTTCACGAAATTCACGTAGATAATCCGTTACAAGATTTGCCTATGCTCTTGAGCATTATAAAAGAGCCTAGGTGGAATGTATACCAATATTATTTCATCGAAAAGGCAAGATCTATCTCAAAAGTATTATTTACCGGTGACGGAGGTGATGAGTTATTTGCAGGATATACGTTCAGATACAAAAACTTTCTTGCCACCATTGAATCAATGAGTCGTCCTTCTTACGAAGATAGAATTCGTATATATCTTCGATGTCACGAGCGAGACTGGGTTCCTGACCAGGAAGCCATGTTTGCTGGAACACAAATAAAATTTACATGGTCTTCAATTTACGATCTGATTAAAAAATATTTTGTTAGCAACTTAGATCCCTTAGAACAAGTTCTCCTTGCAGATTATCATGGTAAATTGATGTATGACTTCATACCGACTAATGAGAAGTTTTTTAAACATTTTAATATTAGTGGTATGGCACCGCTATTATCCAATGAAATAATTGATATAGCCACGAAGATTCCTGTCTCTTTAAAATATGATTTTAAAAACAATATAGGAAAAATTCAGTTACGCGAAATCATTGAACATAACACAGCTGGATATTCTACTGACAGAAACAGAAAGATAGGCTTTGGTATGGATCTAACTAAGTTTTGGTCTCGTTTTGGAAAAGAAATGGTTACCTCAAATTTAGACAAGGGACGAATATTTCAAGACAAAATAATAAACAAAGAATGGTATAACAAGTCGTTGGCTAGAATTGATGAAAATAAGGAAGAGGCTGCAAGATACATTAGCAAGATGTTACAGCTTCTAAGTTTAGAAATATGGTACAAGCTGTTTGTTACATCAGAAATGAGCGCTAGTTCCTCAATATGAAAAAATTAGGCTTTAACTGACCAACTATTTGTACACCAAGTTTGGTTCTCTGAATTATAAGATGTAGATGTTCTGTCATTCATGACCTAATATTATCTGTAAACTGTGACTTTAATATCCATTTAAGCGGTGCGTGGTGCACACAGTTATATTTCCTTACAATGCAGAATATCCATACTAATCCATTATGTCAGCGGAGATGACCATTCGTGAGCATATAGAGGATCTACGTGCCAGATTACTTCATATCGTGATAGCGATCTCACTTCTCACAATTTTTTCTATGATCTTTGGATTTAGGCCATTCGAATTTAATGGCTTTGTTTTCTATTACCCATATCCGGACGTATTCCATAACTTTGCTATTCAAATTACATCCTCTATGCAATCCGCGCTCCTTCCGCCTGGAGTAAAGCTAATCCAAACGGCACCAGGGCAAGCTTTCTTTGCTCAGATGTACGTTTCGATGCTGATTGGTATGATAGGTGCCATGCCGATAATCATCAGGGAAATATATGGTTTCATTTCCCCTGCATTTGGGGAACGAACGAAACGAGCAGGTACAATTGTGTTTCTCCCTACGATCTCCCTGTTTGTGGTCGGTATTGCTTTCTCATATGTTACAGTGATTCCTTTCGCGCTTAATTTTCTCTACAAGTACGGGCAAGCTATCGGTGTAGAAACATTTCTTAATATCAATGATTTTATATCATTCGTACTGCAATTCTTTCTCGCATTTGGAATCGCGTTTGAGCTTCCTGTTATCATGTATGCAATTTCGTTGACTGGATTAATTGATGCTAAATTTTGGAGACATAACTTTCGGTATGCTATTATTATCTTGGTGATTTTCAGTGCCATAATAACGCCAGATGGAAGTGGGATCACTATGTGGTTTGTTGCCGTGCCTATGATAGTTCTATATTTAGGAGGGATTATGACAATTATGCGAAAGGAGAAGTTGAGTCAACCTCCTAATCTCAAAAATTAACACTTAAATCATCAATGTTATCAATATGTATTGCTACAAATGACGTTCGAAATCAGAGCTCTTATGATGGCCATTATGAACAGTGTAGAGGTTATCATCATCATCCTTATTGGCTTAATTATCATTTTTGGAGCTAAGAAAATCCCGGAACTTGCAAAGTCTTTTGGGAAGGCGACGTCAGAATTCGAGAAGGCTAGAATTGAGGCAAGGAGGGAGCTTCACGATATCAAAAATAAAGATACTGGTGTTGTAGGAAGAGAAAAACTAGAGGCAATAGCTGAGACTCTTGGAATTGATTATACAAACAAGAATGATGACCAGCTAAGGTTTGCTATTGAAACCGAAATCAATAAGAACAAAAATAAATAAAAACGATACGATACGATCGGTTTGTAGCTTGATTTAAAAATAAAGTTAGTTTAGCACGTACTTCCGATGGTAATAGCAGTTTAGAAGCTTTTTATTACAATTCCTTGTCACCAGAAGCTTGAAATGATCAGTAGGCGACAAGTTGAGGACATTGTCAATAAATATGACATGAAGAATGTCACCATTGGCACGATAGGAAGTCACTCTGCTTTAGAGATCATGGACGGTGCGAAAGATGAAGATATCAAAACCGTTTGCATATGTCAAAAGGGTCGAGAGCTTCCTTATCAACGATATAAAAGGCTAACAGATGAAATCATTATTCTTGACAGGTTTTCGGATATATTGAGCCCAGAAAATCAAGAGAAATTAATACAGTTAAATACAATAATAATCGCACATCGTGCCTTCACTGCCTACCTTGGTTATGATAATATTGAAAAGAACCTTGAAATACCCATATTCGGGAACCGACACCTCTTAAGAGCGGAAGAACGTGTGTCTGATAGAAACCAGTATTATCTTCTAGAAAAGGCGAGGATCAGGCACCCAAGGATCTACACAAAACCATCACAGATTGATGGCTTAGCGATAGTAAAGGTTCAAGAAGCGAAACGGAAATTAGAGAGAGCATTTTTTTTGGTTACCTCGTACGATGATTATCTAAAGAAATCAAGATTAAAGATTAGACAAGGCGTAATTAATGAAGATGACCTCCGCTATGCAACGATCGAAGAATACGTGATTGGTACCTACTTTAATCTTAACTATTTCTACTCGCCAATAAGAGGAGAAACGGAGTTCCTCGGTATTGAAAGAAGATTGCAGACTAATATCCACGATTTCGTGACTTCAGTCCCTGCCAAACAACAAATGGAAATAGACCTAGAGTTGCAAAATATTGAAGTAGGACATACACCTGCCAGCATACGTGAATCGCTACTCGATAAGGTTTTCAAAATGGGCGACTATTTCACAGCAGCCGCCAAGAGAGAATATCCGCCTGGAATAATCGGTCCAATCTCACTACAATGTATTGTTACGGTGGAACTCGATTTCGTGGTATATGATGTTTCTCTGAGAGTCCCGGGAAACCCAATCATGGCGACAACCAGCCCTTATACAAAATATTACTACGGTAGCACTATGGGTACGGGCAGAAGAATTGCAATGGAAATTAAAAATGCAATACAACAGGGAAGGCTCGCAGAAATAGTGACATAGTCAGGTTATTATAAGATTGAATATTCATGATTGTCTGTTAAGTTATATATAATGAAACTTTCATTGCTTCGACCGTATGGGGAATTCTATAGCTGATACACTGTCTCCGAATATCATCGAGAACGTTTTCAGCTGTATCTATAACTCCCCACCCTTATTATTCAGTACCTACGACCGACTCACCGGTCAGGCAAGCATATAGAATCGTGAAAATGTCTTTCGGATGACCTTTAACGACAACTTGCATATCGCGGATATTGTTGGTTTACAAATACATACATAGAGAGGAGGTCATCTTAAGATCACGTTCTAAATGAAAAAATACAGAAGT
>JASHSN010000323.1 GCA_030038695.1 Nitrososphaeraceae archaeon | reverse complement strand
ATAATCAAATCTATAATAATGGCAAAGCCGGTATAATGTTCAGCAGAAATATGTCTAACTCTGTTGCCAGAAATAATATTATCTTTAATGAAGTTAATGGCATACTCGTTTCACAATCACATTACAATAAGATCTATAATAACACAATTTCAGATTCGCACTATGGGATTAATGTGGTGTTTGGCTCTTCAGGAAATACATTCTACTCTAACGTCATAAAGAATTCTTCACACGGACTAGACTCACAGGATACAACTTCAAACAAGAGCAAGAATACATTCTATAACAATCAATTTATCAATTCCCATTCTGCAATAGGTCGTCATAACTACAAAGCAAGTTTGAGGGTTGCTAAAAATCGTGTAGTAACATCGAATTTTTAGTATATGAATCTTCATTTTCAAACAACTGGTGATGAGTTACGCAATATGAGCACTTATAACACAATTTTCTATGATAATTTCTCCGAAGAAGAAAAATTAATTCTAGGTCCCCATTTTTCTAACCTTGACAGACCCGTTTTTGCGATCGTTACACCTGCACAGGTAGACAGAGGAGCCTTGATGTCCAGATATTCAAGGACAGATAAGACAATGCGACGTGTATTCCTAGATGAATTTGCGAAAAATCCAAAGAGGGCTGGGGAATTCTATGAAAAAGTATTGTTAGAATATGGAGACGACTCTGTCGCTGAACTAGGAGACGCGCAGATCGCGATAGAATGGGTCTCAAACATAGCTGCTAAGAAAATCGAGGATCATAGAATTGGGCTGTCATATCTTGAAAAATCCTCGCGCTACGTGGCATTTGGTCAAAAAATTAAAGGTCAATATAAGTACTTTAAAGAAGAACGCATTATGGCATCACCTCATGCTGATTTATACGTACAAGCATGCGATCATGCTTTTGACATTTACGCCAAGAATCTATTGCCAATGCAGAAATTTATTGCAGAATTGGAGCCAATAGACAAATTTCTTTTTTTCGACTCATTATCAAAATCTGAAGTAGCGTATTCTGACTTGTAATTTGATGAAGACATTGAATCTGCGAGACGAATATATAATGCAACTATTAAGGCCAAGACACTTGATGTCCTCCGTGGACTTTTACCAGCATCTACTCTTACAAATTTGGGTATTACAGGAAATGGTCGCGCATTTGAATACCTGCTGTCAAAAATGTTCTCCTCTCAAATAAGTGAAATAAAATCGCTTGCAGTTCAATTGCAATTAGAACTTGATGCAGTTATCTTTGCTTTTGTAAGGAGAGCAAATGATGAGTATGGGCGAACCCTGCAAACTTATCTCCTGAATACAAGGAATGCAATCACAAAACTTGCTAGGTATCATACCAAAAATATCAAGGTAGAAGGAAAACCACAATCAGTGAAACTTCTAAATTTTGAAGATAACGCTGAGGCTGAAATAAAAGTGGCCTCTGCAATTTTATATGAACAATCCCAAGGTCAATCTCTTGAGAGCATTGCACGATATATTCGATCTCTCCCTGCAAGAGAAAGACATAAAGTAATTCAAACATATACCAAATTCCGTACAAATAGAAGACATCGCCCTGGTAGAGCATTTGAAATGGTTGAATATACATTCGAAATGTTTACAAATTTCGGAATGTTCCGTGATCTGCATCGTCATAGAGTTCTTACATTGGAAAGACAACTGCTTTCTACTAAACACGGATATGACCTTCCGAAAGAAATTATCGGCATGGGTATCGATAAAGATTTCAAAGATTGTATGTATAAATGTGACGAAGCATATAATATAATTTCAATGAAAATGCCAGAAGAATCACAATATGTAGTTAATTTTGCTTATAAATATCCTTATTTTATGAAACTTAATTTGCGTGAGGCATGTCATATTATTGAGCTTAGAACTATTCCTCAAGGACACCCCGACTATCGGAAAGTATGCCAGAAAATGTTTACAGAGATAAAAGATATCCACCCTGTGCTTGCTGGAGGGATTAAATTTGTAGACCTCCACAAATACGAGCTGGAAAGATTCAAAGCTGAGAAATATAAAGAAAACAAGAGCCGAAAGTTAATTTAGTTACTTGACCTTGTCCATCAACGCCATATGGAATTATAAAGGGAAATAGTTTGTTGGAAGATGACCCCTTACTCGATCAGTTTCTTTCAGAAGCGAAACAGGCAAACTGATTCCAACCGTACAGAATCGCCATAGCTCTATCAAGGGTAATGCCATCTCATATAGCTACATCGATTACGTTTTATTGCAAAAATATTTTCGAAATCATTGTCATACTTCTTGGGACCGCTGGTAACGCAAGGTCCTTGTTTGCAGCATTTTTGAGGAATGTTGCAAACATACGGGCCTTGCCTAATGACAGGTTAGGGCTTTCCGGACTTGGTAAGAACATAAATATAGACCCTGAAACACGCACGCCCTAACACCTATGACGGTAACCCCAAAACTGACCATTCCTTTAATGAAGACGAGATCTCAATTTTCAATATCTTGATGCAAGTATTACAAAATTTGCTCATGCGATGCTCCCACGTGTTTCAGACTCTTGACCTACGTCCTATGTAGCATTACAACCGTTCATCGGACGGCAGTTTTGGGTATATGAACCTTATACATTGTATAGCGAATTTATCATAATACTAAACTAATAGTATTAGTTTCTTTATTAGATAAAGCGATATTTTAACTGGAATCCGAATATATCAGAGTTAAATATCTACAGATTCTGCTAGATTCTTAGTATATGCTTTAAATCATCTGAGATATACGATACAGGAAGCTAGGATAATAAACAATGATAAATGCAAAGAACCACAAAACAGCGACTGGACTTGCAACAGCTGCACTAGTAGCTGTAATAGTAGTAATAGTAGTAGGCATAGTAACTCTAGGAAATGAGTATTTCGTGTCAGCTGATAAGATGAATAAAAATGATACAATCAGTGTTAACTTTACATGCATGATTATTCCAAAACCAGGCGTTTCCCCGTGCACTCAGTGAGCGCAGCGAATGAAATTATTTTTCTTTCGTAGAGACAAATCGGTTAGTTAACGCAGACGACGAGAAGAGATATCACCTACAGAGGCAACATGATGGCACGCATATGCCTGCAAGCTTGGAAGAAGCAAGACAGTGATTTGAACGTAATCTCTTTTCTAAAGGAATCCCTGGAGAAGTAGTATCGTTTGAGATGCCATATATACATCATTAGTATGTTGCGTACTACATATAACCAATTCATTAATCAAACAAAACGGATGCGGCGACGTAAAAGAAGCACAAAAATCTGCAGAGCAATCGAAAACAAGGTAACGGGAGTACAGCACAAAATATAGAGGCGCTTGCTGTGATAAGTGTTAAGGAGTTATGAGTGCAGCGTACACACGCATAATATACAATACGCTATACTACCGCACCAATTTATTATCATAATTAGATTTAGCGATTAATTGATCTGCTTGTTCAAGAGATATATAATATGATTCCTAGTGTAAAAAATGAGAATACCGACAATCATTGTCCCGTTTATCCGTATCAGGTCTTTGGCTTCTAGAGGCTCGTACCTGGCATATCTGAGATTACTGAAGGAATAACAATAAAAGCGTCACAGTAAATCACGACTTGATGGTCTCGACGTGTCAGGATTGCGGACAAAAGTTTCTATCTTCGTCTGAATATATGCCTCGCAGACAAACGCATTTGCAAACCCACCTGGACAAATGGAATATCAATGCCAAAGCAGAAGCCAAGAATTTTCCACCTCCTGATGGTATGAACCCAGCACTTTTGAAGGTGTTTGAAAAATATAACTTCGACGAAAAGGCCGTATTGTGTTTATCGCATAAAGGGCAACTGAACACCGTCATTCGTGAACCTTCTCTCGCATCTTCGAACTGCAATATAGATTAAAGGAATGGTTGGCTGAGGAAGGGACAAATAAATAAACGGTGGTTTTTTCTCATTGGGAGTATCCGAGGCAAGGCCGACCGCTGAAGAACAAAGTTTATCAACTTGTGAGAGCACTTTCTTCCAAAACTTGAAGTAGCATACTTGTACCACAAATTCGATGTCAAATATCGATGGCCTCATAACCAAAGTCCTGAGTGATGACATAAAGAAGAAAGGAAAAGCAGGAGATTGGACAATTTCCAATGTAAAATGTCAATGTGGTAAGACTTTCAATACCGTGGAAGGAGCATTATATCATCAACATGAACATCCTCTTCCAAAGAAGACAAAATGGTATCAGTTTTGGAAATAATCAAGAATTCTTCACATTACAACGACCGCAGTAACGTCGTATCCAGCCTCTAGGTGAAATTTGGTACATTAGGTTCAAGATTTCCTACGCAATCCTGTTCTATGTCTGTGGAGTGTGGCAAGCAAATCCAAGGTATACGCGTTGGCTATGATTTTGTTATCAACGCAATTTGGGCTTCGGCGGCGTCACAATTTTACAGATATTACTGTGACGATCTATCGTTTGCTCGTCTGATGTTAGATGTTACGGAGTGTCGCCGCTACTATCACCTTCATCGCCCCCGGCGGTGGATGCCACCCGAAACAGAGGCTGAAATAAGGTTCTTTTGTCAAACGGAGTTGGATTTGCAGCGTTCCTAGTTTGCGTCATATTTTCTGTACAATCTTGCCGTTTTGTTTAACGCAGATGTGGCAAGGGGATGTTTTTTGTCTATGAACATAACAGGAAACTCGATTGTCACATCGGCTTTAAGTATACCTTCTTCTGCAAAAGACAAAAAGAAACACTCAAAGGTCTGAAAATATGAATATTATCGATATGTCAGAGTTGATACTCTATCCTACAGACGATGATGTCGAGTTCGATACATTTGGGACAACCGAGATGGTTCAGCATACTCTGGTTCACAAGCAAGACGCAGAAGGTTTCATGTGGAGTCTCCTGGACGC
>JASHSN010000039.1 GCA_030038695.1 Nitrososphaeraceae archaeon | reverse complement strand
TATCTCGTTTACAAATACAATGACAAAGAGAAGAAGATTCGCAATCCCTATAGTAGCAAAGACTTTCCATAATGATTCCCATCCCCGTAAATCCAATACACATTCTGTCTGCAGAAATTACTAAAAGTTATGCGAGGCGAGGCATCGATAGATAAGCAATGCTAGTGTGCTAAAACACAATCTGTTAAAACATATATGTGTAGCCGGACGCCTGTATTAATGTATCATGTATTCCATTATGCAACTTGTACGTAAAATGTCCGAGGTAATGGAGAACAATTTGCCGGTAATAGTATCATCTAGTCATAGCACTAAGATAACGATATCCGTTTTCATTCTTATGCTGTTGTCAAAGAAGCTGCATCGGTATAAACAGTAACTGGCGTCGTGCCCAAGTTTAGTAATCTATCTAAAGTTGTAGAGATGAGACTTTTTATGTAACAATACTAATTTGCTTATGATGATAAAAGAAATCTGTCTCATTGCCATGGTGGCAGCCGGATTAATACTAGTAATCCCCGGAACGAAGGTCCTGGCACAAACAACCCCAGGTAGTCATCTACAAAGCACAAGCTTACCTAACCACGGTGCGAAAATCCCAGTTATTGCATCGTATATCGCTGGCATTGGCTTGGGCGTAGCTGCAATTGCAAAATTTAAGGCGTTTAGAGATAATCCACAGCAAATCCATATCGGTCCTATTGTTATCAAATGAAATAACCATAGTACGTAGGACGATCGGCTTCTACCTTTTTTTATTTACTACTGCTTATGGCTACTGTCGTTTTTCTATGGAATCTAGTCTAGCTGTCAATGCTATAACCTGGTCTGATAAAAGCGCTATAGCATCATCTTTCAGCTTGTCACGATCTCTCATTGCGTGGTTTAGTGCTTCCAGCTGCGGTCTATTCACAAAGCAAGTAAGGTGTAATCGTCTCTTGCCGCTTCAATAGGAAAAGTGCAATTTATAAGCTGGTTATTCTGTATGTATTCCAGTATAATTATATCATTAAGGCAATCCACGCAATGGATTCAATTGAATTTTCATACAAATCCATTTGCAGCCATCCTGGTACAGGAGGACCCACCGATAGATTTCACCCAACCAGGACATAACACCTATCTCAGAGGGAGAACCAACCAGTCAGGTAATACCCCACCATCAGGATTTATTGGTCAAGGAATGTTTATCCCATCTGGTAATGTGATAACTAGTGGATAGTATCGTTATCTACCCATAGCGGCTCATGTAAATGATGTGAATGTAAATAATCAAAATATTCTTGGCATGTTGCTTGTTCAGGATTAGCAGGACTAGGTTGTGTTGCTTCTATATCACAGCCTTTCTTAAATCCTAAATTATATCCGTGTATACATGCATTATAATCATTTGTTGTATCACCACACGCATCTGTTGAATCTCTTACATTACCTTTACCATCCTTCATACCGTTTATATAACCATATTGGATCGGGTTGTGTTGGAGATGATCCCATGCGTTACGCCATCCGTCATTATATGCTGTCTCATTAGTTACTGCATTGCTGTAACTATGATCAGTAGTCGAACAACTACCCTTAACAAGGGCGCATCTCATCGTTTGAATCGCGTCTATATATCCTAATTTATACGAACTTTCATTTGTCGCATATGCTCGTATTGGAAAAAGTACCGCTACTACATAGATATATACCAATATTACTATTGGAATTATTTTATTCATACCTTCGTTTCCGCCCTCTAATGTAATAACTAGCGACGGTCGGTAGGAATCATTGGACCTGATTCACACGTTTCGCCTGCTTTCGTTGTGTTATAGCAATACCCAGGACCAGTTCTCCTAGCTATTATAATATGTCCAGGCTGATACTGACATAATGCACCACCACCATCTTTCAAGCATTCATGTATCCATCCATGAAAGTAACCATGATTGCAGGCAGTCTGATTACCTACAACATATTTAGGGATAAAGCCAATGACTAGACCTACAGGCATACAAACTGTACTGTATAGATTCTCTTCGTTTGTACAGTGGTATGGGTATTCTTCGTCCTTAGTCAAGTCGTCAAATGAACTAAGGATATAATTGTGAGCTGTTCGCAGCAAGATTTAACTTCTTTCCTCACCCTACCAATTTGATGACTTTAAGCCTCAACTGTAAGGATGCAGGTGATCCCGTATGTACGCATACTATGTATGGTGAGACTGAGGAAGAACTGTTGCAGAATGCGAAGAAACACGGAATCGAAGTACATGGGTATACAGAAGAAAGTTGGAATGGAGAAATAGCGAGGAATTCGGATCACTTCCGCAAGCTCATAAAAACTTCCTAACCTTCAGTCTGCGATCTGAAAATGGCCCTAAACCCGGAGGAAGATCGCAGTGATTTTATTACTTTAGCGTTGGCACTTTCGTTATATAAGCGCGTAGACAGAAAATGTAATCTTAACTAGCACCATATTTGAATACTGTAATCTTAACTATGGACGTATCTGCGTACCATCTTTTTTTTGGTCACGATCTCTAATTTCTTGGTTTAATCAGAAATGTCAAGTGAAGTTCAATTCTACGGAAGTGAAATATCTTTGGAATATGAACAATTTCTTGATGCTGATCATGACTTAATAGGCATAATCAAGATTCCGTAGAGGACAATCATCTGAATGCACATGGGATGATCCTCTAGCTGTTATAGTCCCAGTATAATCACCTGCGACTTCTAAGACATCAGCAGAATCAGATATTTCCTTCAGTATCTCCAACGTTAGTTTATGGTTTGTAACGTAGTGTGTTCCGTTATCATATATTGCTGGAACCATACCCGTTTTCTCGAAAATATATTGTTTTGTTGCTTCGGAATCTAGATTTGGTTTTGTGAATACTTCGACCATATATATCGGTGGAATGTTGGGATTTTTTTTCAAACGCCTAAGCAGATCATGGATCAGATATGGTTCTGATTTTGGGAAGTAAGTCAGGTATAATGTCTCCAATCCCGCATAAACCCTCTTGATTTCATTGATTTCCTGAAATTCAGACATACTTATTTATCGAGAGAGAAAGGTATAATGCTAGTGGAAAAAGTGTTCTGAAAATGTTCTAATGCTAACAGCTGGTTCTGTAAAACGGTATTGTTAACAATTATCGCTAAAGAAAGCGGTCAAATGGGAAATAACATAAAAACGGCTTGACCAAAGAGCGAGAAGGATAAATGTGACAGTCACAGACCCGACAGTCAGTCATATGGCTTTAGGAGATTTAGCTTTCGAAGAAGATGGAAAGTTAGCAGGAATGAGAGTACTCCCAGACGGAAAGGTGGAAGTGACATATCAGGGAACTGGCAAATTGTTCGGCGTAGACTATTCATCTGTTTATACAGGCGTCACAACCCCGCAGGGAGGAACCTTGATTGGAGAGTTCAACGGAATCTGCACAGCCAAGGATGGCGACACTATAGGTGTGAACGCTCATGGAAGGGGGCGACCTACCGGAAGTGGCCTCAAGGCGAGCTGGCGAGGTGAAGTTATCTTGCAGGCTTCCTCACCAAAATTTGCGAGGCTAAATAACGTGCCGGGAGTCTGGGAGTTGGACATCGACGAAGCAGGTAATTTCCACTTGAAGGTTTGGGAATGGAAGTAGCGCGCATAAACACTTCGTATTTTTGCTAATGAAAACTATTATCCATTGTTGTACTCCCAGACATGGTTGACAAATTGATTACTAATTTATTGACTTAATGTTAGTAGACTCAGAGCTGATACTTTGCATACCTAAACAAACCGGCATGCATAGAAACAAACTATCTATAGTGACCACTAGGGAGAACGCTGAACTATTTGAGCTAGCCGCAAAAAGACCTTATCGAATTTCAGGAAAATACTAGGGACCTGTCAGTATATCTAAATGCCGCCAAGTTTAGGTGGAGAGACTTAATAGCTGAAGACACTAAACGAGAGTCTATTGTCCTAAACATGGGTGACTGTAACAAAATATACCTGCGTAAAAATGAGGAATACCCAGAACACGAGCTAACTAGAGAAATTATGTTTACTTTTGCAATGAGTATGTTAGCCAGATATAGAGTACATTACTGGAATAAATTGATTGAAGGTAAAAAAGATGCTATTATTTGGAGGTAAACGAATATTTGACATCTACTCAGACCTTATTTCCTAATCTCGTTTATAATCAGCTGGAAGGCAATCAGTACTACTTTTCTCCTGTTGAATATGAGTTGTTCGACCTTATCTACCTCTTGTAATATGCAATCAGTAGTGACCAGTCTTGTTGAAAAAAATAATGTCACAGAAAAACAGCTCAGAGAAATCTGCAAGAAATGCATTGAAAACTCAAGTGGTCTGCTAGATGCGGCAGAGCTTTTGCTTCCTAACAACAACACCCTACAATATGCTCTCGGATTGTACATGTATGCGATTGAAGAATATGGGAAAGCGCATTTAGTGAAAAGCTGTTTTACAGGTCCCGAAAATGTATCCTCTATACCTGGATGGATATTTGGGTGGAGGCCAGGACCTGAGTCAGGAAAAACTTCCCATGAAGAGAAGCTCTCGGAAGGGTTTAGAAATTTGCCTCCTGTATGCTTAAAACTTTCACCTCTGATAGAAATCGTACATAATACCTCCCCTGAAGTACAAACATTCGCAATTAAGGGACCATTTGGAGATTCGTCAATAAGTGTCGGACCCTATGTAACTGGCATATTTGAGAGCAGCACGGAAATTCCTAGCAGAGATGTCGACTTTAATTTAAAAACTGCTTGCTTCTATGTTGACTGGGACGAATTGAATAGAATGCCGGAGTATCTCCTAACAGCAAACAGGGAACAATTGAATTATAACATTAAACGTGTAAAAGACAACTTAGCACAATTTGATTTTGTATAATGGTAAATAATTGAACAAAAAATCTCGGTGAACCAGTATCCTATATTTTCTATAGCATGTGGGAAAAAGCTAAAAAACTGGCCGTCTTCATGGAGCCTGAGTCGTGACAAAGTCTGCAGATACTCTGAGTAGTGCATCTCTGCTGCCGCCAATATGTACTAGAATGTTTAATGTCTATATTTCTAATGATTATGACTAACCTGCATTCAACTTGTCTCCTACAACAAAAGTTGGAGGTTTCAGGATGGAGGTTTCTTGATTAAATTAGACATAATCCGATATCTTTATAGCTATGTGGTATGAGTGGTACTAGTATGTATAGTACATCGGTAGCCTATAAGACCGAGAAATCGGCAATTTCCTGGAGTGCAGATATGAGCGATTCAGGAAAAGGAGATGAATAAGCATTAAGATTTGTGACAGTTGCTCAATAGAGGTTCCATTCCTGTTAGATGTAAAAATCTATGTGAGTAAAGACGGAGCATGGAAATATTTCCTTGCCCAATTATGCTATAAATGTAACGATAGGCTACTATTCTAGAATTGCCCGTTTTGGTCTTAGCAGAATGGAGAGAATCACTACCAGCAGGGGATACAAGTTTCTGTGATTGGGGAGATTGAAAGCAAAATATCTATCCGAATGGTGGGGGTGGTGGCGGATGATCATCGTCTATTGGTCTAAATGGCTCCATTTTAATCACAAAATTATTATCGTTTATGACATATTTAAGCATTAGTTCATTCATCGTCAACGGTGTATGCTATGTATAGGCAGCGCGGTACTTATAAAATGTGAATTTATCTATATGCTGCTGTAAGAGCAGCTGAATTAGATCTCCATGTGCGAAATACCTTTGGCGATAAATGGTCGACGGAAGTAGGAGGACAGGTTCATTTATAGAAATAATATATACGATACTGGATAATAATAGATCGGTAATCTTCGGTGGCAATGGCTGCTGTATTTACGTTAGGAAAAGTTAGACCAGTCCTGTAATCAAGTTCTTCAATACGGCTCAGAGGCGATTCCTAACTGATACGTAATTCTCATTCCTTTGAAGCAGTTATATCACAGGTATTGAACTGTTCGTAGATGAAGGTATAGCCGGTTAAATTATTCTTTCAGGGGTAGCATAATCTCAATTAATGACTCATCAAATGGTAGACCATTTTTATCGGGATTGAACATACATGCTTATATTTATAATGCTGGTAGCAAATCTGAGTCGTGCGTGACTTCAGTTGCGGGTAGGGAAAAGACCGAGGTAGTCTATGGAACTTCAAATGTGTTAAATATAGAAATCCAATTTTTCTCTAATGCAAGGCTTAAAGTTGATAGCTGCATGGATTATACGCGTCCATCATTAACCGTTGGGATCGAATCAATAAGAAAATCATTCCTAGATGCTAAAGGTAGAGATGTGAAATTGAGATACATTATCGAAATCACAACTGAAAATATTTCGTACTGCAAAGAATTAATGAAAATTGCCGACGTTAGACACTTGGACGGAATCAAGGGCAGTTTTATGGTAAGCGAGAAGGAATACCTTGCACCATCAGTTTTGAATAATACCTCAAAAATAGCGTCACAAATTATCTATAGCAACTTACATGAAATAGTAGAGCAGCAGCAGTACATCTCTGAAGCTCTATGGAGTAAAGCAATACCGTCTGAACAAAGAATTAGAGAGATTGAGGAAGGCGTACAACCTGTTAGAACTAGAATCTTGGAAGATCAAGATCAGATTATCAACGAAATAAGACGAATAAATTATAGTTCAACAAGATTGTCGGTTTGTGCTGCATTTGGTGGGATGCAAATGAGTTACAAGTATCTTTTTGATTCATATATGTACTTAGTGGATAAGCATCAAAAAGGAGAAGGTGAAGGAATGAGATGGATTATCAATATAGATAAAGAAAATCTAAATTTAGTAAAAGTATTTCTAAAATCAGGAATACAGATAAGACATGTCAAAAATATGCCACCAATGAATTTTGGTGTTGCAGACAAAGAAACGGCAGGAACAATAGAAAAGTTAGAAGGTGGTAAGATGAGTCAGACTTTCCTAATCAGTAATGAGCCTCTCTATATCAACCACTTTAATTCTTTATTTGAAGAGATATGGAAAAATGGAATTGACGCCAAAGTGAGAATAAAAGCGATCGAAGAAGGAATTGACCCCGAAGAAATAGAGATGATTCAGGACCCTGTAGAAATACAAAAGCGTGCTTTCAGCCTTATTCAAACAGCTAAAGAAGAAATACTGGTAATGTATTCTACCGCTAACGCATTTCATCGCCAAGACCAAGCAGGAGGAATTCAGCTATTAAAGGAAGCGGCAATGGGACGACGAGTAAAAATTAGGATCCTGACGCCTGGAGATGAGCTAATTCTAGAATCAACGCGAAAGTTGATGATGCAGCAACAAGAAAACATTGGCATCAAATACATCCAACCGCATTTACAAACCAAAGTTAGTATCCTAATAGTAGACAAAAAATATTCTCTGGCTATAGAGCTAAAGGATGACACAAAACAAACATCTATTGAAGCGATTGGATTAGCAACTTACTCTAATAGCCAATCTACAGTGTCGTGCTACGCTGCAATATTTGAAAGTCTTTGGATACAAACTGAATTGTATCAAAAACTAAAAGAATCAGAAGAAGTTAAGGACGATTTTGTTCATATAGCAGCTCATGAATTACGTACCCCTATACAACCAATACTTGTTCTAACACAACTTCTTCGATCCCAAGTAAACAATGTTAAACAACAGGAAATATTAGAAATCACTATTAGAAATGCAAAAAGATTACAACGGCTGACAAATGATATTTTAGATGTTACAAAAATTGAAGCCAGAACACTAGAACTATATGAAGAAGACTTCAACTTAAATGATGTAGTGATAGACGCTATGAATGATATAACCGTAGGCACAGACTCCCTTAAGAACGAAAACATAAGACTATCATACAATCCGCAGGATATCTTAATACACGCAGACAAAGGAAGGATATCACAGGTTATTTCAAATCTCCTTACTAATGCTATCAAATTCACTAAACAAGGAACGATATTCATTAATGTCGAAAAAAAAGAGAATAATAATTCGGTCATCGTCTGTGTAAAGGACTCTGGCCAAGGAATAGACTCGACCATATTACCCAGATTATTCACAAAATTTGCATCAAAATCTTATAAGGGAACAGGATTGGGTTTGTTCATATCGAAGGGTATTATTGAAGCCCATGGTGGCAAAATATGGGCCGAAAATAATATAGACGGAAGGGGAGCTACTTTTTATTTTAGCCTACCTTTAAGGACGCCATGATTATGTATTTCCAAGTGTTCTTCAAATAGCCATGACCTGACGAATGAATTACCTCAGAAAATAGATGTTAGTTTTACGAGTCAAATCTTAATTCTTCTGCAGGTTAATGGCCTTGGTTAATTCATACTAGGATTCACGCTGAGGGCATCGGGATGGAAAAGGTTTGCAAGCATCTCAATTAATGTTCTTTTATTTCTCCGT
>JASHSN010000322.1 GCA_030038695.1 Nitrososphaeraceae archaeon | reverse complement strand
ATATGCTTGACTGCTTTATCGAGTTCATTCTGACGTCTACCTGTTATAAAAACATAGGCACCTTCTTCCACGAATTGCTGTGCTGTAGCGAGACCTATACCGCTGTTTCCACCTGTGATCACAGCAATTTTCCCATCAAGTTGTTTTGTAATTAGTCCAGCTTGGACTTTCATATCTATATTAACTATAATGTAGCGTTATATAAACGTGCATATACACATATTATAGAACTACGGCCAGCATTTATTACTAAATAAGATTGCCCTACCACTAAGCTAGGCCATTGTTTCCTTTCTTAACATCCTTTTGAGCTATTTTGATGTTCTGCACACTAACATATATCATATTTAGAATTGATTATTAATATATTATAATAGATCATGACTAAGATCTTTACTATAGGACACTCAAATCATAAATGGAATGACTTCATTTCTATTTTGAAAGATAAACATGTAGATGCGGTAGTTGATGCACGTCGTTATCCAGGATCTAGGGCATGCCCACAATTTAACAAGGGACAGATGATCGTAGAGCTCAAGAAAGAAAATATATCATATATACATATTGAAAAGCTTGGTGGAAGGAGAAAGCAGTCAGATACCAAAAGATCTAGATACGATGACAACAATAGTGGATGGAAAAACGAGGGTTTTAGAGCCTATGCTGATTACATGGCCACGACATCATTTAGAGAAGGTATCAGCGAAGTACTTTCATTTATGACAAATTATAACAATTTAGCTGTCATGTGTTCAGAAGCAGTGCCATGGCGTTGTCATAGGAGAATGATAGCAGATTATCTTACCCTGGTGGAAGGCATTTCTGTATTTGATATCATAGACAGTAAAAAGCAACCAGAACCACATCAGTTAACTTCATTTGCACATCTTACTGACAGCAAGATCACCATTATCTATCCTGAAAAGACCAATAAATCGACCAATAAATAATTCAGCTGTCAAATTTGTTAACCAAATAATTTTTATTCGGTAGAAAACAATGAATAATCTTGGTCCACCTCACGAGTTCCTTCGTGGGACTTAGGGCAAGAGATAAAACTTGTATTTATGATATCCCAGTCACGGTGAGGTTGATCAAATCCATAGGATTAAGCAAAAAATGGTTATCAGAGCTAGCCTTCCTACAGAATGTAGCTATAGAGAAAATCGCCTGTGATACGGAGCATTCGAAAATTATATGCTTATAAAAGAAATATATGATTTCGATTCATTTGAATTTGAACAGGGTATGGAGATTTACAAATCTTCATTCCCACCAAATGAGACAAGACCTGTTGAAAGGGTAATTCTAATGCTGAAGGAAGACGAGAATTATCATATATTTGTTGCCGTGAAGAATAATTCAGTAGTCGGAATATCATTGATGTATATATTCAGATCTTTAAGAATTGGTTTGCTTGATTATATGGCAGTAATACCCAATTATCGAAAAAGAGGTATCGGTGAAGACCTCTTTATGTTTACTTTTGAAAAATTCGGTTCGCTTGTCTCCAACGGAATTGGGCTCCTGATGGAGGTACAAAGACAAAATGTTCTTGATTCAGAAGAAAGCCTTGTAAGGAAAAATAGGATTAGATTTTATACACGACTGGGTGCAAAAGTACTCGAAGGAGTCAATTATCTACTTCCTCCAGTGCGAAACGGCATCGAAGCAGAAGAGATGTATCTTATGATAAGACCTCTGGGGGAAGTACATAGTCTTTCAAGAGCAGCTGTTGCTAAATACATACGTGCAATATATTCTACGATTTATCAGTATCATACTAATACCCTGCTTGAAAGAACCTTACTAAAGTTGCCCACACGAATTACGTTTTGTACTATGAGGGTGTAAATTGGCTCTTCTTCATGAAATAGTTGGTACCATTGTTGTTTCTGCAGCATTGGCACTTGCATTCTACGTTTTCATAAGAAGCTTGGATTTTCAATCTTACAAGGATGCAGATTCAGATTACAGAGATGTTTTGAAGATTGGTATAGAGGTACCTATGTTTTTATCAGGTAGACACCTGAATGAACTTTATGCAGCACTCAAACAGATTGGTAAAAAATGTCATTGGTGCGTCTCAAATCTAGATGATCAATAATGAACAAGCAGTTCACTATATCTATACACTATACACTATGTCTAGGTGATTTGGTATGACACGAACAGAGCTGTGGCATGAGTCAACCTTGGTCTCGGGAGAATCAGTGTTTGACTAATACTATCAATTACAGCTCTGTAAGTAAACCGTTCATAATCACAGCTGTAATCCTTCTATTCATAGGCACATCTATTGGATCAATATGGATGATGTCGATAATGGGAACAAATCTACCCCTGTGGTTTCATGGTACATTTCAACTCCATAAGATGCTGCAAATGGATGGCTTTCTAACGTTGCTTATAATGGGCATAGGTTATATGATAGTCCCAAGGTTCAGAAATATACAGCTTGGTTCTGTAAAGCTTGCGTATGTTTCTTTCCTTCTAATTCTTACATCTTTGATTTTCCAGTTCATACAAGCGATAGACGACGACGAAAATTTGTCGATTTGGGTGATGGTTTTAAGAATTTCTGGAGTAATTATCTTTCTAGTGATAGTATTCTGGACCTTGAGAGTTAGACCAAAGCTCTTAGGGCTATCAGACTATTTTATTGCTCTTTGTCTAGTTACTTTGATAACCGTTAATGTGATTGATCTATCAGGATACGAGTATATTAATTCACTAACTCATATTCAGTTATGGCTGCTCTTTCCAGTACTCATGATTTTTGGAATTGAGTACAAGACATTACCATCTTTCCTCGGATTCATAAGACCTAGGAAAGCCCTAACTATTGCCTCATTAGTTTGCATTTCTATTTGTATGATTTCAGGTTTTGTATCTGTTATATTTAGGGATATGTCATTATTGCCTGTAGTAATTTTTAACGTTACATTATTTGCATCTGTATTACTATTTGCCAGTGCTGTCTATGCCTTTGGAGGATTTGATAACAGAGCAATTGAGTCACATTAAGGGAGAGAGGAAAACTCGCTATAATCTTACCGTTATTCATATTAAAATATCATTTTTGTTTCTTTTTATAGGCATTACTATGGCGATTTTATTTAGAGGCTATCCGAAAATTAGTTGACATTTTTTGAGTTCTAGACTTACTATATCCGAACGATAAAGCTAAGCCATACTAACCCATCTTGTTATTCGTAGTGATATCTGAACTCACAGGTGT
>JASHSN010000321.1 GCA_030038695.1 Nitrososphaeraceae archaeon | reverse complement strand
AAAATGATATTAAGATTCAGATTTGAAGTTTGAAGATTTCACAAATTTCAATATAAGATACCTACCCCAAGTATAAAAATACCTATCCTCTTTTACTGTCCGCAGAATGTGTACGTTTTAAAATATTGTGGACCTGGTCTCTGTATAAAGCTAAGCTTATCCGAGTGTGGTTTCCCTCTTACGAAAAAGTCTCGTTTTATATTGTCACTCAGGCTACGGGTTTCTTTTAGCCATTCATTTCCTGATGTCATAATGGTATGTACGTATTTTTGTATTTAACATCACAGAGCGACTCCTTTTTTAAGACCAATCACGCTGAATTTGTACTGTTGTTGTCTAAACATGTCTTGGTAAAAGCGAGCATAACTCTCTGCGACTTCATACTTTCTAAAATGAAGTCGCAGATCTGCGAGTATAATTCTTTCCCCGCGCTTATCTCGGATTTGTATAGTATAAGATAGTGGGAGTTTTTTTAGCTGTCTGATTGTTATGAACATGGTAATGAGTAGAAAAATTATTGCAGCTATGAGGACTACTATATGTTTAAGATCATTAGCAAACTGCATATTAAATCAAATAAATTACGTCTTCGTCATAGTAGTCGTGGTAAAAGGCATGTTTTACATTGCCATTCCTGCTACGCATTTCCTTCAAATTATTTAGCTTATTCATTCTCTGTAATATTAGACAATGACTCCAAATTGCCTCACATAAACGCATAGACCGGCTTTGAAAGATTTTTTGCATTCTTAAGAATATTACAGTATTCAGTATCTGTGAACACTCCTTGTTGGTTGTATAGACTCTTGAACTTTGTACCATCGTCAGCAAATATACCCACAAGATTACCTCTTTCCAATTTATCAACAATCTTCAGCATCGAAGCCATTACAGAGCCTGAGGACGGACCCACTAGCAATCTCTCTTTTTCAGCAAGCGCTTTTACTAACGCAAACGACTCTTCATTTGTAGCGGTCAGCCATTTATCAACAATTTTTTCCCTTCGCAGAAACAATTCCGGCATTGAAGATTCTTCAAAATTTCTCAATCCTTGCAGTAAGTGATTCTTTTGAGCTTGAATCGCGATAATTTTAATATCTTTGTTCTTCTCCTTCAGATAGGTTGCGGTGCCTGTTATGGTTCCACCTGTGCCACAACCGGTAAAGAAGTGCGTCACACGACCATTGGTTTGTTTCCATATTTCTGGTCCGGTACTTTCATAGTGAGCCAAAAAGTTCGCATCATTTTCGTATTGATTGGGCATATAATAGATATCAGGTCTTGGTTTCGAGATCGCTTTGGCCAGCGAGATACTTTGGTCAGTGCCACCGCCCACCCTTGGACAAAGATCATCTGATGTTTCATGTACTGTAGCTCCTAATGTCTTTAAGATTTTCTTCGTCTCATCACTTACTTTCTCTGGTATAACAATTTCAACTTTATATCCTAGTGCTTGGGAAATGCCCGCTAATGCTATACCTGTGTTACCGGATGTAGGCTCTATTATAATGCTTTTGTCTTTCTTCAGCAGCCCCTTCCTCTCAGCCGCCCTTATCATCCAGTATGCAGCCCTGTCTTTGACCGACCCAAAAGGGTTGAACCATTCTAGCTTGGCAAAGAACTTTACGCTGCTTGTGGAAAACGAACTCATCTCTACAAGAGGAGTGTTGCCTATTTGACTTACTATATCCGGCCTAACAAGAGTAGTCATATTCATTTAGCCTTTTTGATTAGGAACTCAATATCCTCGTTATCTTTACCCGAGAGAACATAATGCCCATTTCTTTTTACACACATCGATATGTTTTGGTTTCATGCGCCCATTAATATTTTCTTTCCGTTGGAGCATAGCGAGTGATAGTTACTGGGTACCAACACATTTTTGGCGAATGCTCGTTATAATATGCTAGTGTATGCTTCAGGAAATTCAGATCATCTCTAGCTGGATAATCAGTCCGTGCATGCGCTCCCCTTGATTCTTGCCGATTCAAAGCTCCCATTAGCACTATCTCTGTTATCCTTACCATAGAATCTGTCTCCATGACATTTATGAAATTAGTGTTGTATTCTTTTGCCTTGTCGTCTACATGCTTCCACGACACACTCTTCAGTTCCGCTAGCTTCCTCAAACCTTCTCGCAACCCTTCTTCGTGCCTAAAGACGTGCGCTTTTGCATCCATAATATCGGTCAGATCTTTTCTAAGTTGGTATGGATTCACTTCTCCTGTACCTCTGAAAATACCATCGTAGATTCTCTTTTCTTCTTCCAACACTTGTTGAGGAGATACTGATATAGAGCGGGACTTGATTGCAGAAGCATATCGAGCCGCAAGCTCTCCAGTAATTCGACCCCAAACAAGACATTCTGCAGTTGAGTTAGCACCAAGCCGATTCGCACCATGAACACTATTACAAGCCGCCTCACCGGCAGTCCACAACCCTTTCATCTCAGTTGCACCTTCTATGTTGGTATGAATCCCACCCATCATGTAATGGCAGACTGGTCTTATCTCAATTGGTTCATCGATCACATCGATGCCCGAGAATTTAATTCCAATTTCCCTAATTCCAGCCAGTCGTTCTTTTATACTGTCAGCCCCCAAGTGTGTAAGGTCTAACTTCAAACAGTCTGCTCCTGATTCATGTTTAAAGCCTCTTCCCTCCTGAATCTCTTGGATCATAGCACGGGAAACAACGTCTCTAGATGCCAGTTCAAGTTTTTCGGGTGCATATTTTTTCATAAAACGTTCCCCAGTAGAATTAATAAGATATCCACCTTCTCCTCGTGCGCCTTCTGTGATTAGTATGCCAGAAGGTAGAATTCCAGTTGGATGGAACTGTACAAATTCCATGTCTTTAAGGGCCATTCCTGCACGATAGGCCATATCCAAACCATCGGGTGTAGCAGAATAAGCATATGTTGAGAAACTGTATAACCTGCCAGCTCCACCTGTGCATATTATGCCGGCAGGTGCGAGTAGTTTAAAAA
>JASHSN010000320.1 GCA_030038695.1 Nitrososphaeraceae archaeon | reverse complement strand
TGAGGGACGCATATGGCGAGGCCACAGGCCCTATTATCTCAATAACCTTGCCGACGCCTCTTCCATTTTGGTCGACCAATACTTCTCCTGAGTGAATTTCTTTGCTTGAAGAACCTAAAAGTCGCACAATAAGCCTACTACTTTTTGCTAAATGCATAACTTCCCCAACCTCCTTAAGCTCTTTATGCATAATTTTGACTGTCGTCTAGATTCTTTATGCAGTCATAATTATGTTCTCCCTAATTTTGGTGTGACGTTGAAAATTATGATGTTGACTATTTGTCTCTGATCTTCTGTTTATTCTTCTGTTGTTGCATCTTTTCTGCTACACGAATAAGGACTCTCGATTTTTTTTGTTCTTCAGATTTCGGCAGGACTATGTAACCAGATTTCACAAACGATCTTCTCGGGTACCTTACTTGTTCAGAAGATTCTTGTGGCAAAGGAGCGAAACCAGCGTGTATAGCGGCATCAGTCAATTCTGCGATCGTTGGATCAAAGACCGCCTTGTCGATACTTATTCGACGCCCCTTACTTCTAGATAGAGTCTTGTTGAAATAATCCAGCCAAAGTATTATGTGATCGTAGTCTTTCAACTCAGATACGGTTTATGAAGCATCGATATTAACTTTAAACCATGATTGTAATAAGCCTGTTCGCATGGTGTGAGATGAATAAGCCTGTTCCCGGTGGATATTGCAGCCTCCTACCTTTGATGGGAGCTAGTGTTAGCCTCAGAACACAGCAGGTGTCCTTCCATTCCATTCACTTGCCGTGCGTGCACCCATATTATCTGGTATAGCTAACACTTACGCTGTGGCGCGACCGTTTAAAGAACACCCGCATAGGATTTGTCATCCATTGCTATCCATGGTAATAGAATAGTACGAGAGGGTGTGGAAGTTTATAAAACAGAACACTGAACCTAATATCTGGTATGGGAAGCAGAAAAAGGACCAAAATTAAACCTCAACGAACGCGAAACACCGTTGATGGGCGTTGTCCAAAATGTACAACGATCGTTAAATTTAACGTCTCAGGTACAGTCGGAGATGAATTCTATGAGTGTACAGGCTGCATGTCAAAGTATCATGTCGATGATTTGTAGTTCGCTTGCTACTCTAATTTCCGATTTTGACTAGCTGATTTCCTATATTGCCAACAAAGGTTCAAACAGTTTGGCGAGGCCGTATTCATCGCCAAAGGTTTGAGAAATAGTCTTTAGAAAAGACGACACCCGGCTGGCAAGTAAAACTGGAGAGTCATTTAGTTCTATCATCATATTTTTGTATAGCATACTATCCATATTCACAGATGGTGGATAAAATCGATTACACCGGTAAGGTTTACCTTTACAGTAGCGGGATGCCTGAAGATATCATCATAGCCAGCAAACAAAAATTGCAGCATCTCGGGGTTAATGAAAATGATATAGTCATCATCGGGTTGCCTGAGGGCGTACCAGAGGGTTCTATCATGGTGACAATATGGCCACACTATCTTTCTGTCGCAAGAGTAAAACGGGTTAGGCAAGGTTCCATCTACGCACCTCAGCTTTTTAATATAGACCTTTAATTTTGTAGCCTGACAGGTAACATTAAAATTTTGACAAATGCTACAGGAGCGCGTATGCTACTAACGTTCTTTTGTAAACGTGGTCGACACGGTGATTGTCCTGGACAGTGGCCGATGAATGATAGAGATCAGTGCGATCATGATTGTTCTTTCGATATCAAAATTACCAAATGTACGTGCGATTGTCATGGTACCAATCAGTAGATGTAATTAATACTTCGTTTAAAGTATTGAATTTGATTTGAAGCAAATAAAGCCATATTCATCTAACTACTACGTTATTTCAGGGGTCAGTAAGTGGTATATTATTAATCACCTTTCTAAATTGAAAATCATACAGCCACCGCATCATCATATCCCTGCATCCATTCAATACCTAAACTGTCCATTAAATCTTTGGCAGTGCTACGAGTCTTTGAATCCACTTCTACTATGACAATTCCTTTGAACGGCTGCCCGTACATAACTACGGAACCAGCTGGGACCAGGATGAGTATCGGCAAGGTTAGCAGGTCCTCTTCGCCCTGGACGATAACTCTCACCGGATTAATATTACTATTCCTGACTGCGTCAACAAGAACCTCAACAGCTCCTCTCGAAATAGTCCCAGCGGGATTGGAGCAGTTGAGTTGCAATACCTGATCTAGCATAGCACAATCACCGCCTATTGATTTGCGTTGTGCTCGTCTTTCTCGGCCATCAACAACACACACGTGAGGAACAATACCATAACAGTTCAAACGATCCGTTGTTGCGTCCCCAACCGAAACAATCAATTTCGCATCTTTTAAGAAACTATATAGCTTTTGCTTGGATACATCCTTGTTTTCGAGAAGTAAGCCTAATGGTTCTTTTAGTAAACGAAGTTTTTCAGGACTGAGGAACATTCTGAGGTTCGGTTTGATCCTTCTCGTTTAGAGTCCTTCCAGCTGCTTCTGCCTCATCTGTAGCCTTCATCTCTGCCGCAATAACACTAATTCTCCCAGCGACCGTTTTAGCTACATTAGTAAATGCATTTGCCTGGACCGAACCAGGCTCTGACAATGTTATCGGTTCCCCCGTATCGCTTCCTGTCATAATCTGGATATGAAGAGGAATTTCGCCAACAAAAGGAACGTTGAATTTCTCGCTAACTCTCTGACCTCCTCCTTTCCCAAAGATATGAGTACGTTCCGAACAGTGCGGGCATTGGAGGTAGCTCATATTCTCGATCACTCCTACGATAGGAACATTTAGTTTGTGAAACATCCCAATTGCCTTCACGGCGACATTCATAGCGACTTCCTGGGGAGTAGTCACAATAAGGATCCCGGTTATGGGTATTGTCTGTGCCAGTGTTAGAGGTGCATCACCAGTGCCTGGTGGCAAGTCTATTATCAAATAGTCGAGTTCTCCCCAGTTAACGTCAGTCAGGAACTGCTTGACAATCCCAGAGACTATAGGACCCCTGTATATGCCAGCCTGTTGAGACTGTTCGTAGAAAAAACCCATAGATATTACCTTGACACCACCTGATACAGCCGGCTCAATCTTATTATTATTAATTGTAGGAGTTTGCTTAAGCCCTAACATCAGCGGAACGCTAGGACCGTAAATATCTGCATCTAGTAACCCCACTTTTGCGCCAGTCCTTGCTAGCGTCAGTGCCAAGTTTACTGAAACAGTAGTCTTTCCAACGCCTCCTTTACCACTTGCAACTGCTATAATATTTTTAACACCAGGTAATATTTCATCCAAAGATATGGCGCGGCCTTCCATGACTCGTGCTGTGACCTTCAGATCGAGATCATGAACGCCTATATTCGCTATTGTATTCCTAACGTCCTGTTCAATTTCGCTATTAAACGGACAAGCTGGAGTCGTGAGCTGAAGAGTAAATGCCACCTTTCCACTATTAATTACAAGATCTTTAACCATTCCCATCGATACAATATCTTTATGCAATTCTGGATCTACAACTTTCTTCAAAGAAGACAGTACTTGATCTACAGTAACCATCCTAGTTAAATCAAATTCGTTGATACTGTATTTAAATGATACAGAGTGAGACTAAATTAAATATCGTCCTTAAAAATCGGAGAAAGATGAAATGAACTACCAGGAAGAAGCAAGTTAGAACGTCGTATAATAATCAATTCTTATCTATTTTAAGATTCAAAACAATAATTCGAAAATGTAATTCGAAAATGTATTAATTACCTGTCAAGAAAGATTAGTGCATGGCAAAGATCTTTGCAGACGTGAGTGAGAAGGAAATAACTAGGACGATAGCAATGATGTTTAATGAAACGATTGATGAATATGCAAATTGTGATGTAATAATCATCGGAGCTGGACCGGCAGGCTTGATGGCGGGCAGAGACCTCGCAAGGATGGGCACTAGAACTCTAGTCGTAGAGCAAAATAACTACCTGGGCGGAGGATACTGGGTTGGAGGGTACATGATGAACCCCGTAACAGTTAGGGCGCCAGCACAGAAGATATGGGATGAACTAGAGGTTCCTTATCGCAGAATTAGCGATGGGCTATATGCTACTTGGGGACCACATGCATGCTCAAAACTTATTGCAGCAGCGTGCGATGCTGGGGTACGTTTTCTTCAGCTGACGAAGTTTGACGACCTTGTGCTGAAAAACAATAGAGTTTGCGGAGTAGTGGTTAATTGGATGCCGGTTTCTGCTCTACCAAGGAATATTACATGCGTAGATCCGATTGCACTAGAATGCAAGATTGTAATCGATGCATCTGGTCATGACTCGGTGGCCGTTAGGCGTATGAAGGACCGTGGCTATGTAAAGTGGAAGGGAATGGATCCGATGTGGGTCGAAGGAGGCGAGGATTCTGTGGTCAATTACACTGACGAAGTTTTTCCAGGCTTAATTGCTGTAGGAATGTCGGTCACAGAAACAAACGGTCTACCACGTATGGGTCCGACATTCGGATCCATGCTTTTGTCTGGCAAAAAGGGAGCAGAAGTTGCATTGCACAAGCTAAAGGAAACCCCAGAACAACCAAAGCTAAAGGTAAAGTAGCACGGTCGACAAGCGTCGATCCTATCCCCTGTCGACCAGTCTGAGATCCAGTCTTTGTGACATGATGGCGTTTGTCGATAGCAGTCAGTTTGTGAACAGCTTTACGCCTAAATTCATTTTTCTTTGCAAACACCATATCGTATGCATTCTCGGACCAAATTTTTGAATATATTCCAATGATGGAATCGATACTAGCTCAATTCTGTTTATTCTTGAGTATTGTGCATAAAATTGAATCACAGCCTTCGTTTAAAATTAGAGAATACTAGGCTAAGAATGTCTTAAGGCAACAATTCCGAACAAATTATTAATTGGTATATTTTAACTCTTTGATGATGTCTAAGACGGATTACAGACATGAATCCGTTAATTCAGGCAAAGTAAGCCTTTATGAGGTAACAATTATCGGGTCAGGCCCTGCAGGCTACACTGCAGGAATCTACACTTCACGGGCCAGACTTAAGACTGTTCTTATAACAGGTACCTTGCCTGGTGGCCAACTAATGACCACTAGCGATGTTGAAAACTATCCAGGTTTCCCAAACGGAATATTCGGACCAGAATTAATGATGAACATGCGGCAGCAGGCAGAAAGATTTGGGACAATTGCAGTAGACGATGAAGTTATAGAGGTTGACTTTAAGCATAGACCTTTCAAAATTAGGACCAGTAGTGAGATCTTTGAATCGGAATCAGTCATTATATGCACCGGAGCTTCACCTCGTAAGCTTGGAATTAAGGGGGAAGAGATGTTTGCAGGACGAGGCGTGTCATATTGTGCCACTTGCGACGGTCCTTTCTTTAAGGATGAGGACATAGTGGTCATTGGGGGCGGAGACACAGCATTAGAAGAAGCCACGTTTCTTACAAAATTTGGAAGATCTGTCAAACTGATTCATCGTCGTGATAAGCTACGGGCAAGCAAAATCCTGCAAGACAAAGCATTTGAAAACCCTAAGATCGAATTTCTATGGAATAGCGTGGTAACGGACATCGAAGGCGATAAAAAAATTGCATCAATTAGTGTCAGAGACGTACATAATGGAAAGATGCAGAAAATACAAGCGGGCGGCCTGTTCGTTGCAATTGGCCACGTTCCAAATACCGAAATATTCAGAGGACAGTTAGATTTGAATGATAAGGGTTATATTATTTTGAAAAATAATTCTTTTACAAGTGTAGAAGGAGTTTTCGCTGCTGGGGATGTCCACGATTACAGATACAGGCAGGCAATTACTGCAGGTGGTTTTGGTTGTATGGCCGCTTTGGACGTAGAAAAATGGTTGACTGAGCGAAAACACCACGAAAATAAAGCAATTAGCAGTTTTTACACAAAAGCATAGGCAGGCTCAGAGAGATTCTTTGCATTCTTAAGGGCGTCATAGTATTCAGTATCCGTGAATACGCCTTGTTGGTCGTATAAACTCTTAAATTTAGTACCATCGTCTGCAAAAATACCTACAAGATTACCTCTCTCCAAGTTTTCTGCAACTTTAACCATCGAAGCCATTACAGAGCCGGAGGAGGGACCCACTAGTAGTCTCTCCTTTACAGCGAGCTCTTTTACTAATCTAAACGAATCTTCGTTTGTAGCGGTTAGCCATTCATCGACAACCTTTTGCCGCCGCAAGAACAACTCAGGCATTGCAGATTCTTCAAAATTTCTCATTCCTTGAAGTAAGTGATTTTTTTGAGCTTGGATCGCGACAATCTTAATTTTTTCGTTCTTCTCCTTCAGGAAAGTTCCAATCCCCGTGATGGTGCCGCCTGTGCCGCAGCCTGTGAGGAAATGCGTCAATTCACCGTCTGTTTGTTTCCATATTTCTGGTCCGGTGCTTTCATAATGCGCCAGAAAGTTGGCATCGTTTTCGTACTGATTGGGCATATAATAGATGTCTGGTCTAGGTTTCGAAATCGCCTTGGCCAGCGCAATGCTTTGATCGGTACCCGCGCCCACTCTTGGGCAAAGATCATCAGAGGTTTCATGTACTGCGGCTCCCAATCTCCTTAAAATTTTCTTCGTCTCATCGCTTACCTTATCAGGTATGACAATTTCAACTTTATATCCGAGCGCCTTAGATATGCCTGCTAAAGCTATGCCGGTATTGCCTGACGTTGGCTCTATTATGATGCTTTTGTCCCTCTTCAGCATCCCTTTCTTCTCGGCCTCTTTCACCATCCAGTATGCGGCCCTGTCTTTGACCGAACCAAACGGGTTATGCCATTCTAGCTTCGCAAAAAACTTCACTCTGCCTGCGGCAAAAGAATCCAACTCCACGAGTGGAGTGTTGCCTATTTGACTTATTATCTCTGGTCGAGCAATAGTAGTCATATTATTTAGCCTTTTTAATTACGAACTCGAGATCCTTGCTATCTTTCTTAATTGACACAAGTTCGTGTCCATTTCTTTGAACCCACATAGAAATATCCTCCTCAGATTCAGGGTCGTCAGCAACTATCTTAATCATCTCACCTATAGAAAGTCTTTCCATTTCCATCTTGGTGCGAAATACTGGCTCAGGACAGTAAAGGCCTCTAACGTCGATGGTCTTGGTGTCAGTGGTATTCATACTGATACACAAGTTGATGAAATAGGAGATATATTAATTATTTAGGAGAAAGATATCCTGGTTTCTTCCATCCTATTGTTCAAAGTATAATTATTGGTTGCCTCAGTCGTAATCATGTATTCAGATGGTCGATTAAGATTGTAACACTTAGTTTCAAGTCTACCTGAATAGGTCTTTATCTTTTGAACGAATTAGCTCTGATATGGAAGTATTTTCTTTCATTTTATACTCGTAACCTCTTATTATTACAACAGGAATGCGATCAGCCTTACCCATTTGCAGCTCCGCAGCAGATGCAATCTCATCTACCACTGCGATTTCTGTTACTTTTAGCTTCTTTCCATACATATCCTGTGTTCCGATGTAGCTCTTTAAAGGTTGGATTCCTGCAACGCCGATGGCCACGTTAACTTGTCCTTCCCTAAAAGGCCTCCCGAATGTGTCAGATATTATAACAGCAACATCGATTCCTGCTTTTTTTTTAAATGAATTTCTTAACTTGCGTGCAGACGAATCTGCATCCTCAGGCAGCAAAACTGCGTAATCATTACCACCTTCGACGTTGCTCTGATCTACCCCCGCGTTTGCACAAATTAACCCACGCTTTGTTTCTACAATTAAGATGCCTCGTGCTAATCTCAAAACATCTAATGATTCATTTAAAATTAGTTCGATCAAACGCGGATCCTTATCGTATTGTTTTGCAATGTGTATCGACCTGGATGAAGGATTGACTACTCTTAAATCGATCAACCGTCCCTCCGACTTAGAGATTACCTTCTGGGCAACGATGATTATGTCACCATCTGAAAGATACTCATTGGCTTTATTCACCGAGTCTAGAATAATTAAATCAAGATTATCCCCAGGTCTTATATCGGAAGGAATAGGAACAGGTATAATTTCAATCCTGGATTTCAATATATTATTGTCTCAATAACAGAATATAAGATATAATTACTCGTGACGGATGTTGGAGAGTACTGCTTTGCCGAACTTTTTTTCAAGTAGATTCAGTAATAGTGATAAATCACGTATCTCGACGACGGCGTCCGCTTCCTCTTTGACCTTGTCTACAGGACAGAATCCAATTGTGAATCCTGCCACAGCTAACAACTTCAGGTCATTTGCTCCATCAATTACTGCTACAGTATCCTCTCGTCTTATTCCCCATTCCCTTATGGTTGTCTTGATTGCCACCGATTTGTCTGAAGTAACCGTCACGTCCACATCATGAAGCTTGCCTTTTCTGAAGATTAATTCATTGGAAAATATCTTGTCTAGTCCAAGTTCATCTTTCAATCT
>JASHSN010000319.1 GCA_030038695.1 Nitrososphaeraceae archaeon | reverse complement strand
ACAGAGTGGCGATGTATCCTGGCTAGCTTATACAATGTTTGGAAATCCAAATTCTGTAGTCAAGATAGGATGATAAAGTAGTAAACCTTCTCCTATATGATGAGTCGATTGCAGCTGAAACCAGGCGAAAATTTGGGGAAACAATACAACAGAAACAAAACAGCAGGTGCGGCTGCCCCTCCTTTCTTCATTTAGATGATGATAGCGACCGGGTTTGTATGACTCAAAATTGTTTTTATTATTCATATACACCGGTAGACCATTCAAAGGGATGAAAGATGATTAGATAGGTTTAAGCTGATGAGATAGGATTAGTTACGACCAATAAAGATGAACAAATGATATCTAAGCTCTACCCACCAATAAGCGTTGCCGCCTTTGTAAAGAAAATAATTGCTCTCTGAGTTTGACTTCTCAAATAGACTTTAGACGCTCTAAAATATCAAATTAATGATAGATGATTGAGCACAACGTGAACTACTACCGGTGGGCGGCCGGTCATAGACAAGATAAGATAACTTAATAAACGGTAGGCAGATGACGTAATAAACGCTAGGTGTCTCTGGTTTACCAAATAAAATACCGCCATACAGAAAAGCGCAGTTGCTCTAAGCTTGCGAGCATGTTAGTTACTAAAGATTTCGAAATATATATAGGCTATATATCCGCATATTAATGGGTAGAATATGCCATCATATCTGAGTAAAATCGAATGGTAAATGACCAATATGGGTAAACAACATAGCCAATGCGCACTATGCGGTAAAACCATCATAGACGTCCAAGAACAGCAACCCTCTATACTCAAAGAAGCAATTGGTGGTATATGCTACACTTTTGATACAAATGAATGTGTATTGATGTTCAAAAGATTCAGAAGTGTATATGGGGATCAATTTGAGAAGTTTATTGCACCACAAGAACAATTTGTTTCTGACCATTTCTGGAATATGGCAATTCCAACCGAGCAAGAAATAAAAGAGATCCAAATTGAGAGAGAAGTAGCATCAGATAAACAAGATACAGCTCAGGTTATACAAGACCCCGTCAAGATACAAAATATCGGTTATGAAATTGGAAGAGCAGCTAATGATGAAATCCTCATGATATACTCATCGGCTAACGCGTTTCATCGTCAAGAAAAATTAGGCGCATTTCAATCATTAAGAGAAATGGTAAAGGAAAGGGGTGTGAAAGCAAGAATCCTGACACCAAGAGGCAAAGTGATTGAAGAGACAGTACAAAAATTAAGACAGTACCAAAAGATTGAAGTACGTTACATCGAACCCGGTTTACAAACAAATGTAACAATTGTAGTAGTGGATCGAAAATCGTCACTTGTAGTCGAATTGAAAGATTATGAAAAGGAATCCTTTTATGAAGCGATGGGTTTGGGTACGTATTCAAATAGAAAAGCAACTGTACTGTCTTATGTATCGATTTTTGAAAGTCTTTGGAAGCAATCAGATCTACATGAAAAACTAAATCAATTATGCGAGCAATTGAAAATTCGTGATAAGATCCAGACAGAATTTATCAATATCGCAGCTCATGAGTTACGTAATCCTATTCAACCTATAATGGGACTTGCTGAGGTTCTTCGTTCGAAAAAGGACGAGATTGCAAATTCCAATATGTACTACGATTACCTATCAATAATAATCAGAAATGCAAGAAAGCTAAAAGATCTGACAGACAATATTTTGGATATCGCTCGAATCGAAAGTCAATCGATAAATCTCAACAAACAAGTAGTGAACATAGATACGGTAATACTCGATGCAATACAAGATGCTACCAAAGATCAAAGTGACGATACACACGATGTGAAGCTACTCTACCATAATATTACTAAACAAGGAGATGTAGCAGACTTTGCAGACCATGAAGATATCGTGGTGTACGTTGACAGGGGAAGAATTAGCCAAGTTATTTCTAATCTTATTGACAATGCCTTTAATTTTACAAAGAAGGGAGCGATTACTATTACCAAAGAAAAGAGGATAGAAGATGGTTCAGTCATAGTTTCGATAAAGGATACAGGTACTGGCATAGACTCTCAAATACTTCCTAGATTGTTTACGAAATTTATCACTGGATCTGACAAAGGTACCGGTTTGGGATTGTATATTTGTAAGACGATTATCGAAGCGCATGGAGGTAAGATATGGGGAGAAAACAATGATGATATGGGGGCTACTTTTTCATTCAGTTTGCCTACTTGATTGACATTGATATCGCAAGAGGTCATGTAATTATTGTTCCCTTATGTATTCCTTACAAATTTATCTCTCGATGTTCGTGCTGCACCTAGATCTTGATGCTTTCACGGGGAGTCGCTCGTCTTCTCAATTGGACAATGGGGAAGTTCGAAAGCTGTCACTATTCTATATTGCAAGTGTCTTTGACTCCTGTGTGACGAAGAGCATCAGTGTTATTGATGTACTCTAACGTAAATCCATCAAGTTCATCAGTCATTACGAGTCGCTCACAGATTTTTCAGTTACACTTGCCAAACCCTCATCATATTGTCTTCAAGGGGCATGTAATGGCGTACTCCACTCCGTTCAGGCTCATCTTGCACATCTAAGTTGACTTTATAGATCACTAGATCTATACAATTTATGACAAAACATAAATTTATGTAGATATATCGTGTTTTTTGTGGGCGGCATTAGATTATCAACATTAATTACAGGACTAACTATCGTATGCATAACCATTTCAGTTGGATCATTATTGTCCTTTGCACACGCACAGTCTATACAAAAGACGATTGGATCCCCAGGCTTAAATGCCCCAAGTGGGATAGTGGTCGATACCAAAGGTAATTTGTACGTGGCAGATAGTGGCAATAACCGTATCCAAGAATTTGACGCTAATGGTAAATTCATTAGAACATGGGGTTCATTTGGTACAAGTGATGGGCAATTCAATAATCCATTGGGTATTACCGTAGATTACGCACGAGGATATGTATACGTAACAGATAGTGGCAATAACCGTGTCGAGAAGTTTACCAGTAATGGAACTTTCGTCACAAAATGGGGTTCATTCGGTAAAGGGGATGGAGAATTCAATACACCGATAGGTATAGACGAGGATGAGGCTAAGCAAAATGTGTATGTGACCGATGTTGGAAACAATCGTGTTGAAAGATTTGCTAGTAATGGCCTTTTTGTATCTCAATGGGGATCTATTGGATCGGGTCCTAGTCAATTCAACAATCCAGGACGCGTTGCCGTCGATCCGTCAGGAAATGTCTTTGTTGCTGATTTCGGAAATGATCGCATTGAAAAGTTTGATGGTAACGGTAAATTCATTAATATGTGGGGATCGCTTGGACAGGGTAACGGGCAGTTCTATAATCCAACAGACATGACTGTTCAATTTCCCCAAGGAAATGTGTATGTAGTAGATACGGGAAACCAGCGTGTGCAAGAATTTTCAAATGATGGTAAATTTCTCAACAAGTGGGAACTACCTGGTAGTATCGCATCTAGCTCGATTATAGGAGTAGATATTGATGTAAATTCGGCCGGCGCGATATTCTTAACCTCGAAAAGCGGAGACAACATAAATGTAATTACTTCTCTCCCTGCAAGATAGGAAGCTGTTCTAGGGCGAACCTAGCCTTCCTTCGTTTGTTTGTTAACATTGATTTTCTCCAAGTGGAGACTTGAACATAAACATTATCGTGGTGCTACAATGTGCCACAGCGCCTTTGGAAATATTGAACTCTTTACTACTAATGGGACATGTGTGGCCTGCAGCGCTTTTGCTGAACAAGTCAATCGAGATTGCTGCTTACAAACATATGTCGTGATTTTTTGATACCAAACGGTCTGTCCGCATCTCCTGTTGTGTCCTAAGTTAGCATTTTGTTTGTTATTTACGGGCAGACCAATCAAGAATGTCCATAACCTTTGGTGGCTGCTAGCTGAAGTGTCTGACCCAAGAAACTGTTCTTAATTCCTCTATTCCCGTCTACATAATTCCTCTATTCTATATCATTTCTTGCTGACTGACGATGTTGTTTGGGAGGTTGGTAGTCTTTGATGAACCTCAATATATGTTAGGGGAGTATACCAGAAAATTTCAGTTACTATAGGAAGGTTATATAATATAGGCATAATACCTTGCTAAGTGGCGCTCATAAGGTGACCACCTCCTGGAAGTACATATAGGAGTACATAAGCATCTATAGGTGTTGTATGTTCCTATCCACTTATGGAGTGGATCTGAAGTCTCCGGCTTACGAAAACTACCTAGAAATGATAAAATGTTTTCCCTAGTTGCCTCCTTGAATGATTTCCTAAGAAACATCGAATGGTTGCCTAATAGCATGATAATATCTTCTCTATAGCCGTCTGAAAGGTTCAACTCTTGTCTCATTGACTGAATGTAATTACAGATAATCATGGCATTGTCTTTGTTTCGAGGTAGGACCTCGTCATGAAGGAAGTTGAAGGCACGAGCAGTCAATCCTTCTGTCACCTTCTCTATTTCTCGTCTTTCTGTCTCAAATAAAGAAGAAGTAGTGATGCTGTTGGCCGTATTTGCTACAATCGTCCTCCTCTTCATAGCATTTGAGCATAGTATAAAGTATATAAGTCATTGTACTCGCACTCCTCTAACTAGGAGTAACTGTGAACATACCAATAACTCTTGCTATTACAGACAGGACAATGATGACAAGAGAAACTAGAATGAGCGTTCTATGACCGGTAGTCGTTCACACTTCTACTAACTTGCTTTCGTCAAATGACTTTGAATTATACCATCTGTATCTAAAGTAATCTAGGCACCATTCATGAAATAACGCGTCTTCACTATAAAATACTGAATTCATGTCTGGCTCTCCTAGTCCTTTCGCTGTGGGGAACATAACAGTTGCTTGTTTTTCATTTAAGAGTATTGCCACTTGTATCCTATCAACCATCCTTCTTTCCACTATTCCTTTTTTAATGAACTCGTGAAAACCGGCATTTTTTAACAGTTCAGCTCGCTTCTTTGGCACCATTCCTTTTTGAGGTAGAATATAATTAAATTTGATACCATCATCTTCTTTTATTTTTGGTATTACTGTTTCAATCAAGTCTAGTGGGATCTGTGGTAACATACCATATATGTACTGGGTAGATTCTCGATAAATGCGCTGTTTCCATAGCTCAATCACAGCTACAAGTCCTGTAACAAACTCGCAGTTATTCAACGCACCAATCCTATGGATGAATTTCATTGGAGTTTCTTCTCCGCATGTGTGGGTGGAAAAATATTCCTTATTTCTTGACAAAAAATCAAATGTTGCAATCTGATTTATGATGGTATTTCCAAAAGTTGTCAGTGAAAAGATACCTGCGGAATCTTTTTCGATCAAACCTGCATCCATTAACCTGTTAAGATTTCTATGAACTTCTTGAATAGTAACATTAAGATGCTTTGCAAGCTTGGAAAGATTGTAAACTCTATCATTCTCCAACTGTTGTCTGTTTAATTTGAACAATATAGATAGCCTCTGATCACTAGCTAGCTCAAAGAAGATTCGTTGTGTGCTTTCAATGGAGCTATCCAAGCTTCTAATCGAATTCTTAGTTAAATTAGTGTCATTTGAATACATACGTACCTATAGTTATTTTACTTTATGAAATTCTTTTCTATTGAGTTATATCAAAACGATTTCGTGCATAAAGCCTTTAACATAGCTTTTCTATCGAATAGTGAATGCTGGCGCTAGAAAAATCTAGAAAAAACATAGTTTACGAATCTACCCTGGCATTTCCTGTAATTTTCATATTGGTTTTAGCGCACTCGTTATGTGTTAATACCAATTTCTTATCTCATGATATCCTAGAGTCTACTATTCCTTTGGCCGACGCACAGACAAGTAGCAGTAATGCTTCCTCGATATTATTCCTTCCTTTTCAAAAGGATGGAATAAATATATTATATCCTTTTGATTGGCATAAGGAAGTAGGGGTTCAAATAGAAGCAGGGAACTTGTCTGAAATTGTTGCATTCTATTCTCCTTTAAAAAATGCGTTTCTTAAAGTCATAGAATTAAATTCCATACAACCTTCGAATGTTACGTTACCTCAGCTTTTGACTGCTGCTGTGACTAGAGACCTACATATTACAAGAGATTTCCAGATTATTCAGGCAAGTACAAATGTTGTACTTGCAGGCAAGACTGCGTATCTGTTGGTATCAACAGGAGAAATTTTCAAGGATCTCCGATACCAAACAATGGAAATTGGGACACTATCAGGCGATCGTGAATACATCATTATATATGAATCTCTATCGTCAGGTTATCTAACATACCTTCCTGCTGCAAAGAAAATGATTGATTCTTTTATGCTGCTAAAATAGTTCTCATAATCCAGGCACCGTTATGTTCTGCATATGACCCCGCCCTGTCTTCCTATTACACAATA
>JASHSN010000318.1 GCA_030038695.1 Nitrososphaeraceae archaeon | reverse complement strand
AAGATGTTCGAATATTTCTTCATTGTTTTTATAACTGTAAGATGTCTTGAATTCTTCAAGATTCGTTAATAGACCCCATCTTAACTTGTCTTTAATATCTTTCATCTTATATTGAAAAGTATTATCGGGATCATTTTTTTGGCATACACAATACCAATAAGCCAAGCGCATACAGTCTATGATGTGAGGTTCGATATTACAGAACATAGATTGTGGAGAGTTAATTAACTTGTGTTGATATTCCATCATGAAAATTTCAGTCATTCTATCTAACTTTAATGCTTCATCAAGTCTAAAATACTCTCCCAGATCATTCCACCCTTGAATTACTTCACGTGGGTTAGCAGAGAGGAATATCATTGAAAGAACGTTGAACTTAATTTTGCATAATTTCAAGTAATCGCCATCGTAGGTGGGTGTTAGATCTGCATCTGAAAAAACTTTCTCCTTTTCATCATTAGCCAACAATTGTTCGCAGTCAAATATTATCCTATCATCTATCCTGCAACGATATTCCAATCTTTATAAATTCTCAAGCTGGTTAAGATGTTAAGTATGTAAAAGCATTTCGATAATACTATTCGATGATGCAGAATATTATGTTGTAGAGAGACATATTCCTGGCTTCACTATCTACTTTCAATATTATCTTGTCTAGGCTATCATCGTTTAACCAAGAATAATACCACTTGACAGTATCTTCTAATAGATTCGGCTGCTTGGCCTGCTATTTTGCCCTTACCCATACCCAAATCAGTTCTAACAATTATCGCTTGTTTTAGTTTATTACATCGCATTATCAAACATGGGGGTAGTGGTTCAGCCGGATTACCATTCTAATATACGCTATTAGACTTGGTCTATAACTATAAAGGCTGGAACCGAATCGTTAGGAAAAATTTAACACCAATAGTTAGACAAAGGAAATGTTGTGAAAGTATACAAGATATCTGCCATCACCCTATCGGTTAAAAACATCGAAAAGTAATGTCAGTGTAGCTTCTAAACATAATATAAATACTAAAAGATAGTATATATACTCTAAATGAAAAGTACGACATCTAATTTATTTCTAATGCTTTTAGTTATTTTCATATCACTTTCTTCAAACCTTACAATTGAAGCCGTACAAGCAGACAAAATAGAGGTAGCCAACCAAGGCTCTAACAGTATATCTGTAATAAATGATACGACTAACCGAGTAGTAGCCACCATCCCAGTAGGAATACATCCTGGTAATATGATAATACCCGAAAATGGTGCTTATATTCACGTAGCAAACCAAGGTTCAAATACGATCTCCGTTATAAACGAAACGACAAACAAGGTAGCGGCCACCATTCCAGTTGGCATTCATCCCGTTGCTTTAGAATCAGCCAATTATGGCTATGTCTACGTAGCCAACCAAGGCTCTAACAGTATATCTGTAATAAATGATACGACTAACCGAGTAGTAGCCACCAACCTGTAGCCACCATTCCAGTAGGAATACACCCTATAGTACTAGTATGTCCGGGCTTGTTCGGCCATATCTACGTAGCAAACCAAGGTTCAAATACGATCTCCGTCATAAACGAAACGACAAACAAGGTAGCGGCCACCATTCCAGTTGGCATTCATCCTACCGGACTGGCAAGTCAATTTGGGAAAGTCTTGTACATTGCTAACTCCGGTTCTGGAACAGTGTCTGTTATAAACGACACAACAAATAATATATTCAATACTATGCGAGTAGGTAAGAATCCTGTATACATTGATGTTAATCCATATAATCAAATGGTATATGTTGCCAACAAAAATTCTGCTACGATCTCCGTCATAAACGAAACGACAAACGAGGTAGCGGCCACCATTCCAGTTGGCATTCATCCCATTGCTTTAGTATCCGATAACGGCTATGTCTACGTATCCAACCAAGAATCTAACAGCATATCTGTAATAAATGATACGACCAATCGAGTAGTAGCCACCATTCCAGTTGGGATACGTCCTACAAATATTATTAGTTATACTCCACCATCCGCCTCCCATAGATTTGATGGGGGATATTTTTATCATAGTATTGGACCCGCAACTCCTGGACCAATACTACCTAGGCAGTGACTTCATACTGCTTCCAACACTCTTTTCACAGAATCCTAAATTCGTAGATGACAGGAAATTTTGGGTGAATATTCATGATTATACAGCAGTCCCTATACACCGTCTGTTTTTGAAATATGACGAATCTTATAATTAAATAAAACTCACAGATCTCGCTCATTTTAGATACGATGAATGGCGTACAAGTGCAGTAGCTAGCGAGGTTTTCCGTAAAATCTAAGATCTGTGATTTCGTCCATCTGCACCAATTGTTAATGAGACAAGTGAAGAATTGTGGATACCATAGTGTTGGATTCCAACCTGGCATATTACCGGCGCATGGTGTGTACATTTGTGCTTATCGAATCACAATAGGTGGAGTGCAAAAGTATCATCTGGAGCACCTGTAGTACAAATATGGAAATCCTAGTTGAGTTGTCCATATTTGATTTCGATAGGAACATTATTTCAGTGTCATGCATTAGTACAAATCTCCATTGTTGATGAATGGTGCCGTTCAAAAATAATCAACTCAGCGTAGCATATTATGATCAAATTGTATTAAATCAGGCCCAGCGAAGCTCTACGTTCTTGAGGATATGCAAGCATTCCAAAGATGTGATTATTTTAGTGTAGTCATACTAATTATGTTTGTAAGCTATTAGGAGGAAACAACATAGGTAATGCAGGTATTGCTGGCATAGCTAAGTTTTGAGGGACACTACATAGTTTACATAAGAACAATACATAATCTCATAGTTTAGGCTTCTATTCCAACCAATTATTGGCTCGAACCAAGTTTATTTATCTGTATTTAAAACTAAGCGTTTAGGCCTAACCGTCTTGCCTTATCCATACAACTATCAGCTTCCTTATGATCTCCCAGGCCCCCAAGACATAAACTTTTACCATGCCATGCAATGCCATTATCTGGATTCATATCTATGGCTTTATCATAACATGTAATAGCCTCTTCATATTTTCTTAAATAATCAAGCGCTACTCCTTTGTTATACCATGCATCATCGCTTTTCGGATTTGTTGATATAGCTTTATCAAAACACTCTATAGCTTGGTCATATCTACCTAAATAGTCAAAGGAAATTCCTATGCCAGACCATGTGTCTCCATCTGTTGAATCTATTTTCAAGACTTTATCAAAACACTCTATAGCTTGGTCATATCTACCTAAATAATGTAGGGCAGTACCTTTGTTTTTTAGTATAGCCAAACTATTATTATTCGTATCTATCTCCAAGGCCTTATCAAAACACTCTATAGCTTCTTGATATCTACCCAAGTTACCAAAGATATAGCCTTTGCCATTCCATATCCTAGAATCATTTGCATCTATCTCCAAGGCTTTATCAAAACACTCTATAGCTTGGTCATATCTACCTAAGCTTCCTAGTACCAGACCTTTCTTATACAATGATTTTGCAGATTTCGTCTGAGTCTCTTCAGGTTGTAGCAAATCATCACATTGCCGTAGCCAATCTTTTCTACCGAGCTCCTTAAACATCTCGCGTGCGTCTTGTATCGAATTATCGTCTATAGGTTTTTCAGTAATTGCTAACAAAAAGATTGAGTGTGCGAGATGAAATTTTTCTATATTGCTATGTGGAAAATCTAGCAGGTTTTTGATACGGAATAATATTTGTCGCATGTTGACAGGGTTATTGGGCATCAGTTTTCCTTGTACCTTTGCCATATACAATAACACTTCAGTATTGTATTGGTCAATCAAGTTAGCTTCCTGTAAATGTCTATTAGCCTCTTTGAGCTTTGTTCTATACATATTAATATCAGAATTTTTGGATACCACATTCCAATACTTGTTGGCCTGTTCAATAAGCACAATAGACCTCTTCAATAAAAGGTTTACACGAGATATTCGAATTTCGCCGGCTTTGACTTCTCTAGTAGTTGTTCCTATTTGGACGTCGGTTATTTTTAGCAAATCCAAAATCTGTTGGATATTCTTTTCAATTAGTCTCAAGTCTCGTATCGTACTAGGATTTTTCACGCCAGAATGTTTGTCAATAGACTCTTCTTCCGTTTGAACTAGGAGGATTTTTTTCAGGGCTTCGATAAAATCATTTGACGGGCTATTAATGTTAAAAACATTTCCTTTGACAGTATAATGGATATCCTTACCAATTAAATTTCCGACACCACTAACATCTGTACCTATAGAATCCCCATTGATACTGTTGAGATCGATTGGATGGTCAGCCAAAGTATCAATACCCGAATAAGTTCGCTAATTGAAGTAGAACTAGAGTTTCTGCGGTTTTCAGAACCACATTTGACACATTATTCTGTATTTCTGTTTTAAAAATACCTGGTTCCTCTTCTAGTTCTTGTATAGGAGCCACTTTTAATTGAGTAATGATGCAAGTTCTCATTCCGGAGTTAATAGATTCGGAAGAATCTCAGGTTGTTCGTTAAATACACTTTGTACAGTCCTAGTTAGATTCTAGATGTATATTGTCATAACGAATTCTATTCTCATTGAATGGTTTACTGCGATTATCATAAAATTGTCTCATG
>JASHSN010000317.1 GCA_030038695.1 Nitrososphaeraceae archaeon | reverse complement strand
TTATCAAAATAATGAACTTGTCCTAAATCTTGAAGTAGAAAAATCTATCGAAGGCAAATCACGTCGTCTGAATTCCATCATTATGATGAACTAGCGAATTAGAAAGCTAAAATATTGGACTGGGCAGGCTTTTTTTAGAAATGAGCGATTTCTGTTGTTAATAGACAGGACCTCCAATACCTTCCAAAGACAGACCGGAATTGAACCACTACAGTAGTAGATGAATGCCTATTGAGAGTTTGCGAATTTATGTCAGCATGTATATCGATCGGATCAGGAAAGAACGAGTGGGATTCATCTGGAATTCCTCCGGTATGGGAGTTCCTATTAGAATCGCAGATTCATATATTTGGCGATGCTCAAGTCAAGCCGTATTGTCATATAGTGCTACTTTAGGTCTGTAAATCTAGGAGAATATTTTGATACCAATAGATTATCTTTCCTTATCTTCAGCATTTTTCTACTGCACAAGGTTTTCGAATGATACATACATACATGCTACAACTTGAGCCCGAACGATTCTTTAAATTGGCTTTTTTAGTCTTGATATCCTCTATAATTAGCCGACCTTATGCCCTGTATTTGTTCCAAACTGTATTGCTTGTGATTCCTAGAGGAACCTGGTTCTACCACTGGTATTTGCTTGTGATTAATGGAAGAAAAGAAAAGGATGGAGAGGTAGTAAATAGATGACAACTGTAGGGTCTAGTATTCTAGTTCCTTTTGTTGCACTCTTTGTTTTGTTCATAATTCTCGGATTTTATGGAAAGTATTGGCGCAGAGGCAATCTAAATGAGATATATGAATGGTCGCTAGCAGGAAGAAAACTTGGTACGACCATTGTATTTTTTTTAATTGGTGCAGATATTTATACTTCTTATGCCTTCATTGCACTTCCATCGGGAGTATTTGCAAAAGGCGCATTTTATTTTCTCGTGTATGCTGCAGTGACATTTGGTGTAGCGCTTGTTACTATGCCGCGGCTTTTGGCTTTGTCGAAAGAAAAAGGATACATTACTGCTGCTGATTTTATAAAAGACAGATTTGCTAGCACCACTCTATCTATTCTAATCGCAATAACAGGAATTGTATCGTTGCTACCATACGTAGCGTTACAGATAGTAGGAATGCAATCAGTTCTTATTGTAATGCTTTCAGGTACAACAAATTCTCATACGATTGAGGAAGTCGCACTCTTGGTATCATTTGTAATATTGACTGCTTTCACCTATACGAGCGGACTGCGGGGAGCAGCCCTTACTGCTGTATTTAAAGATATTCTAATTTGGGTAACCGTTATCGCACTCATAGTTGTAGTACCTCTTAGTATTAGCGGCGGTTTTAGTACTGCATTTAGGGATGTAAAGCCAAATTATTTGACCGTACCCACCTCACTTGTTCCTGGGTATGTAACTCTGATGTTCGGGAGCGCACTTGCCTTGTATCTCTATCCTCATACCATAAACGGTGTTTTGAGCTCAGAAAGTGTACGTAAGCTTAGAAGGAGTACTGCGCTCCTGCCGCTTTACGCAATAGGACTTGCTATTATGGCATTTATGGGAATTCTTGTATATGCCGTTCCACCTGCAATGAACTTTCTTTCACATTTTCCCGAAAGCTCACGCGGTATACTTGTCGTTCCTTCATTGATTTTGTATTCAATGCCACCTTGGTTCACAGGCATAGCTCTTCTCGGTATATTCATAGGTGGTCTGGTCCCAGCAGCAATTATGGCAATATCACAAGCAAATCTGCTTACAAGAAATATTATAAAAGAAATTAGACCAAATGCATCTGCAAAATCTGAGGTTAGAATAACAAAGATTTCATCCACTGCCTTTAAGTTTATAGCACTTGGTTTTGTGTTTATTGTTCCAGCCACCTATGCTATATCACTACAGCTCTTAGGTGTGATACTAGTAATACAGATACTACCTGCTATGTTCTTTGGTCTTTATGTAAAATCATTAAGAAAGGAAGCTCTCATCGCTGGTTTGCTTGCCGGAATATTTTCAGGAATTTTTATGGTCGAGAATACAAACCACTTTGGAGCACTTACATCATCTCTTTTTAATATGCCACTTTTTGGTCCATTGTATGTTGCTGTCGTTGCCCTCGCATTGAACCTAATAGTATCATTCGGTGGGAGTTCTATTATCAATATGAGATCAGCTTTACTACAAACTAAAGACAGTAACACATAAGGTACCGGTAGCGATCTTTATAAGATGTGATCGCTACGATCCTTGACATCCTTGCCAACTCTATTAGAGGAATCCCAGTCACCCGACCGTTGCCGCGCCAGTTCTATAGTATATAATGAATGTTATCATTGAAACTTGACCTCTGTTCTAGTTCAAAAGTATATAAGCATGATTGCGTTTCAGTTCTATTTTTTTCTCTACCTTATTATATTTGTGCGAGACTAGATTCGAGTACCAAGGATGTTCGACGTAGTATCAGATACAACGGTCCGTCACGCCCAAACAAACACGAGAAATGGTATTGATTATTGAATGATGGTTGTGAGTCCATTCGATACGGTCAGCATATCCTTGACCTTCACCTTGCAAGTAAACTGCGCAGAACAGATTATCTACAGAACATGGATAGAAAATGTGCTTCCCGTTATAGTTCTGTCGGTTTGTGTGAACCCAACCCAGGGTCCATGCCTCTTCTAGTAATGTTGTGTTGTTGCCATCACGCTTATGGAAAAGTCGCAGCCTTGAGCCAACCATAGCAATAATCAGCGGAATATTGGTTATTGCGCCTAAAAGCGTGCATATAGGCGCTCATGTAACACAGTGAGGGAACACAGGTCAGGTGCGTTATCTTCTGTTCCTGTTTCATAAATGATATTCAAGGTGTGCTTGGTTTGATGAAAAGTGATTGTGGAGTGAGAGCTAATAGCATTGGCGTAGATAGCAGAACTTAGTAATAGGAGGATTATGAGAATAAGAAAGAACTCTTTCGAGAGCATCCGTAAACCATTCTCATGATGAACACTTTGCTTTTTCGGTAGACTTTTCTATATCGTATACGGTGAATGTATAGGCCAAGACGGCTCAGAAAAGGGATAGAATAGGACCGCCATCCGGAATAAAACTGCTCGGAATAGCCACCTTTTCCATCTTTTTTAGCTGAATTGAAGTATATTATCTGAGAATATTTCTGACCACGATTTTCTATCGTTTTTTATCTTATATTTAACTTAGATATATATTCTAGAACGATTAGGAAGAGGAAGCATAGTTCGACTAACAGATATAATTTTGCCATTTAAGATTTGAATAAATCTTACCTATTTGAAATACAGTACACAGTTTGTAAGCCTATTTATCCTTAATATGATAATAAAAACTAGTGTAGATTAGGCTTGTAGAACAGAGAAAGTTTCGGATAGTTTGCTATTGTGTGGTTCGTGATTCTTCTATCCGTAATCTCTCCTTTCGGATAAGCCATCTGCACTTTTGTAGATTGGTCTAGTGATATTTACCAGACCAAGCCAACACAGTTGCAGTTGTCATTTTGTGGTACTATTGATCACAGCAACAAAATACTCGCAGAAGGACATGTTGAGTCCAAGAGTGATAATTAACTCGTATGTCAGGACGAATTTCTCAAGAATGTAGACAATGACAAAAGTATTACTACAGTTGACTTCTCTTTGTTTCAAGCATCTATAACAGTTATGGGGTCGGATCCAATATTTGTTACGTATACTTTATTAGGACCTTTCCCGCAGTAATGTTAGCCGCCACGTTGTTAGTTATGCCATCTATGACAGATACGGCATTAGAGTTGATGTTGGTGACATATATCCAATTAGCTGACGGATTTATACCCACTGGAGAACTCTGAAAAGTTATATTATGCAATTTAGAATTGGTAGAATAATCTATCACCGATACGATATCTAAGCATCTGGTTGTAACATTTACTCTACTATCAAAAGGATTAACCGCAACCCCATATGGAAAATCACCGACAGTAATAGTACCCTCCACGCTGTTGTTGGTATCGCTTATGACTCATAGCCTATTTGAGAACTCGTTTATAGCATATATCTTCTTGGTAACTGGATTTATCCCTACTCCTATGGGATATGTATCCACTGTAAGCCCTGATTGGTTCAAGAACGTGTTACCTTTTCCTGCAGAAAGATTCGCTGAGGAGAAAGCAGCGCTGCTGTAGGTATGCCATAGGTCTTAGATTCCGATTTAGGAAGTGATTCGTTATACTATTCAGAGTTAGTTAGTAAAATATCAGTAGCTTTTATTGTTGATCCTCTGGCTGCCTTCTTGATTATAACATCTATATATTCCATAGCACCTACAGAGGAAATCTAAATAGATACGGCCAGAATTATCAGTATGACAATCGCAACTTGTAAGCGATGTTTTTTTAGATAGCCCTCAACAATCCAACACATCTAATTCTACTACTAATATAATATATTCTATAAAGGACCCGCGTTCTGCTTGTCGAGCTCCAAGAAACCGAGCTCCTGAACCCACATGATGCTTCGCGTCAAGGACAACTTCAATGATATGAGTCCTCTGACATCTCTATCCGCCTCTAACGAAGACGACGACGAAGCATTAATTGCTTTGTTACTATTTACTTTTAAATCCTCCTATCAAACTACTTGTCAAAAAGACAAAAATGAGGTAGGAATGGTCTGATGTAATGTTGTCTTAGCTTCAGTAGTGATGTACTACGACGTGACCCGAAATACCTGCGTAAAGCCGCCAAATCATAACATAAATTATTATTGGAGAATGAGTTAGAGAATGGCGGAGTAGTATTATAATGCAAGCAGCCGTCGTTCCAGCAATTCATGGTAAATGGGAAGTTAAAGATGTTCCAACGCCACATCCAGCCACTAATCAGGTTCTAATAAAAATACATGCTAGTGGTTTGTGCTATACTGATGTGCATATTACAGAAGGCCATGTGCCTAGTTCGGCTTTCCCTCGTACCATAGGTCATGAACCAGCAGGTGAAATCGTCGAATTGGGAAGTGGTGTTACTAGTCGCAAGATTGGAGACAGAGTTGGGGTACCTTGGGTACAAGCTTCATGTGGTAGATTCGAATGGTGTCAACGTGGGAAACCAATGTTCTGTGCACAGCAGATAGCTACTGGTATCAATACTCCTGGCAGCCATGCAGAATATTTGGTAGCTTATGCTGATGCTACAACTCTTCTTCCAAATGGAATATCATATGAGCAGGCAGCTCCAGTATTTTGCGCCGGGTACACTGTTTGGAGTGGTTTAAGATTTGCGGATCCAAAACCTCACGAGAAGATAGCAGTATTGGGAATTGGAGGTTTAGGACACTTAGCAATTCAGTTCTCCAAGGCCGCCGTTTTTTTACACCGTTGGTATAACGCACTCAAAGGATAAAGAAGAATTAGCAAGCAAACTTGGAGCTGATATGGTAGTAACTAATGGAGACGCATTGAAACGAGCTGGTGGTGCAGATGTGATACTTGTTACCAGTAATTCGTACAATGCTGCGACTGAAGTCTTAAAGGGTCTAAGACCTGATGGAAGATTAGTATTGATGGGTGTTTCGGCCGAACCTCTTGTTGTGACCTCTGAAATAATAGGTAACCGTAGCCGCATAATTAGCTCTCAACAAAACGGCCCAGAATATCTTTATGAAGCATTAGATTATGTAACACAAGGAAAAGTCAAAATAATTGCGGAAACATACACTCTTGATGATATTGCTTGGGCATATGAGAACGTAGCTACTGGAAATGTCCGCTTTCGTGCAGTAATAAAAACCGTTTAGAGTGTCTCTATCTTGCTTTAAGTAACTTATCCATCCGGCACATTGGATAATAGAAGACATGGTGATCTCGATGTGATCTCAATTGGAAAGGAAACCCTTTGGATGCAGATCCAGCACCGGTCAGAATAATCGACCCTCAGTCCTGAAATAACGCAAGCCTCTTTTGTACGGTGAATAGAAACCGCTAACGTTGATATGGAATATTTTATCAAAATGCTATACTGAAAGTGGAAACTACAGACAAAACACAAGCTGTATTGGGATTGGGAAGTAAGAGATGGTAAAATGGTAGCAGTCGTAATAAAGCATGAAGATAGATCGAAGCAAATATTTAAAAAGCAACATTGAAACATCTTTGTTACCCATGGGCAGACAAATGACAATGTTCAGTTGTGCCATTGCACAGTAATGTCACCTATAGGCTAGTGATTATTTAGTAGTACCTGATGACTAATGTGCGTAGTGGTATGAGGCTCACTCGTAATTATGTATATGCGTGGCAGTCTCCATTTTAATACATCTGCTACATCGCCACGAAATGCTCTCCTTGCATACTTCACACACTGCAAATGTAGTCATTGTTGTTCCACATGCTCTACAAGATTTTTTTTGTAACATTCATAATCCCTATCAAGTGACAAATGCTAATATGAGAAATATTTTCTCAATCACATTTTATGAGCCGTCGTTTGTAGTAGAAATTAATGTAATGTTCCCACTTGAACAAATTAGACAAGCCTCCATATCGTTGTTATTTTTTCTTCTTGACCTTTCTATGAATACAATATTTGCCATTAGATGATTATGAAGCCGTGAGCCTTCATCATCAGTTAAAGGGGTATTTAGTTTCCGGTCACGATCTTTCTCTATTGTACATAGGATAACTGGCCGTGGAATAGCTTCACACACACCAGGACGTTCATCTGTCAGAATTTTATTCCATGTTTTTCAAGGAATTCTAGCTGTTCTCGTGTAATTACGGTATCGTGCTTAAGTTCTTCATCTTTGAGCACATCTGCGATATACTTTTTCTCTACAGATTCAAATTTAGCCCAACCGTCTCCGAAATATAATCGATAGAATTGTCTTCCATGATTTTCTGTTTCGTGCATATAGAATTCTTCACCTTCCCAGTCTGGACGATAAGGTATCTTGTATAAACATACATCTTTCTCCGGATCTACCAAATATTGAGTCCCATCATTTGATTCTATTTCGAGATCTTCCTTTTTGAAATCAAATTTTCCGTATCTATTTTCCATCAAATCATCTTTCAATGTTGATTCGCCGTGTTGCTCCTACTTGAACGTGACCTCTTTAGAAATCGGAGGCGGTATTGATCTAATAAAGCTTTATATAGATAAATGTGACTGCAAATAGTAATACTATAGTCTATGTCATGCAAGTTGTTGCAATCTGGGGTTTACGAACCCAGGGTTTATCGAGCCGAATATTACCTGGAGTCTGAGTCGATTGTGACTATCAAATATCGGTTGGGGAGAACGCAGAGTCTTTTGTGATACTAAATCGAAAATATTAGCGCCCTGTAAATATGAAGAACCTCAGAATTGGATTTTAAGGTCCAGTATACAGTGGCGTTCCCCTGAATGTTAATAACCTTAGCGTATCTTGGTCTCCCTTGACGACTCTTGCAGGAAGTGGGACATAACCTAGGTTCGGTGCTAACTTTTGTCCATCAGTAATTGCCCATGATATGAAATCGACCAATGCCTTTGCTTTTGTTTGATCTAAACTGGGGTTAGCACTCATTTCTCTGTATAGGATTAGATATGAAAAACTCGCTATCGGATATGATTGGGGTCCTGGAGCTTTAAGCATCGAAACCTTCGTCCACGACTTATCACCTGCTGGAAGGGAATCCAAAGCTACTGCATTGCCAACTGCTTCCTGGGTCGAGTCTAATGAAGGTGCTATAAAATTGCCCGTAGGATTCTTTACCAACCCAAAAGGAATGTCCTTAGTAAGAGCATAATCAAGTTCTACGTATCCAATACTGTTAAGAGAACTTTTAATAGTATTTGCAACACCTTCACTACCTGATGCACCCACTCCAATTGGCCATAGAACTGCCTTCGAGGCCCCAATGGTCTGATTCCATGATGGACTTTCCTCAGAAAGATAGCTCGTCCAAACATACGTTGTTCCCGATCCGTACGTTTGGTGGCACAAGCAAGAAAAGCAAATATTGTTAAAGAATCAGCATTTGGTCCGCAGATAGAAGGGATTACTATGAACAGGCTACATATGGAAGTTGAAAAAGATCGTCTTGTATAAACCCTACTTTCTTGCATCCAATGTCATTTATGCAGAACTACTTGGGTCTTGCTGATTCTATCAGGACTCTAGGTACTTTCTCTTTTCCACTTGGAGACAGTAAAACCAGTTTCGTGGACACACGGGATATCGGAGCTGCTGCAGTACACGCACTTGCCGACAGCGACGAACATAAGAACGAAGCACATATGCTGCTGCCATCTCCAATTATGAAATAGCTGAAATCATATCTACTGTTGCAAATAAGAAAGTAACATACGTGAATGTTTCTTTCAATGATACTAGAAATGTGATGAAAAATGCGGGTATGCATGAGTGGGGTGTTGATACCTTAGTGGAGCTATATGACTTTCGAAAGACCCGCAATGCATCCGTAGTCTCTCAAGATGTTGAACGTGCCAAGAGCAGAAAACATATATCTTTCAATCAATTTGCTGCAGATTACGCTCAATCATTCAGAATTTCATAGATTTTACGATATTGTGTCATTATTTCAAACAATGCCGTTACAACAGATATCTGACCAGGCAACACGGGAATGCTCAACACGAACCTATTCTAGATTCTTCCAGTTAGGTTGTTAATATTAAATCCACGTGAGATGATATTATGATATATGTCTAGTGATACAATTGAGAATGTCCTAATACTTCAAGGAGGAGGCTCTCTAGGTGCTTTTGGATCTGGAGTTTTCAAGGCACTTACAAATAATAATATTAAGATCGACATAGTGGCGGGTACATCAATTGGTGGACTGAATGCCACCATAATAGCTGGAAGTAAGGGAGACCATCCTGAAAGGGAACTGGAACAATTCTGGTTGGAGCTTGCTGAGGGAAGCAATACAAATTTAAAATTGCCTATTTCAACAGTAGATTCCTCCTCACTCGCACGTATCTCGCAAGCAAAATCGATATTGTCTTTCTATGGTGCAGCATTTCATGGGAACAAAAAAGTCTTTGAACCTAGATGGGGGCCTGGACAGTTCTTTTTAGACCCCCAGTGTTTTACACCCGACAAGTGGACGTATCTGTTTGATCACACACCTCTAGTAAAGACCCTAGAGAAATATGTTGATTTTAACAAGCTACAGCCTAATGGTAACTCTAATGC
>JASHSN010000316.1 GCA_030038695.1 Nitrososphaeraceae archaeon | reverse complement strand
TACAAAGGATGGGTAGATGTAAAATGGGCTGCAATGGAGGATGCTTCAAGAAGTACGTTAACAAATGCATCAGAACAGGTTGTCCACGCACTTAACACTACAGCAACACAATGTGCATCGCATCCATCTACTGTTGCGGCATCAGGGCTACCAATAGCAGCTACGTTTGGATTTGTACCGGGACTACTGATGGGGTTCAAGAACGGTTAGAGAGGAAGAAATGAAATATTGATAATTACACCACAAGCATTTGCAAACCCTCAATATTGTTACCGGTATGGTGAATGTTACAACATAGGCTATGCTATGGTAGAAACCTGTCGCTATCCACTGGTTTTGTATCCGCCAGATTCAGACTGATTTTGTATAAATTTGAAACGCATATTATAAATTGGACAAGCCAATACCAGCTAGGACTTGTCTATCCAATGTGAATCAATATCATGCGGAAGCAACTTTTTATGTTCTAGGAACTAAAGATATCTATGACTATGCATGCGTAACTTATGACAAAGGCAAGCTGAAAGGAATTCAGATAGAAAAAATGGGAAGCTATAATATTCTAGCAAATGCCACAATTCCTATAGATAAGAATGCGTTCATAGACATGAGGCTTTTTACAGGAAAAGATGACAAAATAATAGAATTTACCGTGCAGTATAGAGACCTGGTAAATTACAATGGAGTTTTAGGTAAGCTTAACATAAGATCTGATTATGGACATGGTACAATGGATCCACACATTGATATTGAATTACTTGACCAGACTGGAAAAAAGAAGGCGTTAAATAAAAATGGAGATGTCATATTGGACGAAAAAGTACCCCAACCTACTAGTTTCTTGAATTACGAAGCTGCTATAAATGCGGTCCTTATGCAAGTGGAAAAATATTATCCTAAAATAGGTGCCAAATATTGGCTTTCCCCATTTGGAGTTCATGACGCTCGTGTTAATATACTATCAGAGCTCAGAAACCAATTTGAAATTTCAACTTCCCTAACTATACTCGCTAGGGTCGTAAATTTAAAACTATACGACGAAGCAATGCAAGAAAATGAAGCAGATATGAACCGTTTTAAAGAAATAGCAGAAGCACAATCACGTCTGTGCAAAAAAAAAGGAACGACAATATGGTGGAGCATTAGACGTTTCGGAAATAAAGTATTCTACAGAAATGTCTGTATTGCCATTTGTAATTTTTGTGTTATTACGAATTTAAACGATATTCCTACGACACTGAGATCAGGACGGAACCTGTAACAGTAGTTTCGGAGCGTAAAGGTGGGAAGGAAATTACACGACCTCCTACTCTTGAAGAAACAAAAGCCCTAAGTAAAAGCAGTAACGAAAACTTGACCTGAATAGTACCAACACCATATTATGTCGATTTTGTTTTTCTATCATTTCTCCGATCTCTCTATGCATTTGTTCAATGAGTCGTTATAGTAGTATTCCATAGCAATCAGCTATCTGGTCCTTACAAATCCAGCCATACCTACGAACAATTCTGTGAAATTACGAAGCAAGTACTCTCACGTCATAATGTAAATGGAGGACTTGCAGGCGTCATAGCTAGCGCGGTATGGAATAAATCTAGAGATATAAGAGATTGTGTAAAGATTGGCAAATTAGCGAGATTTGAAGAAGATGTAAACTTTCTTGTTGATATGTTTCACGGGTATAGTGTGGATTGACTAAAAAGAATGGAAGTTTGTACATTTACGTGCAGTGAATTCAACACCTTAATAACGTAATATCGCCTTAATGACATCATGATGCGCCAAACATAATGAACAACAACAAAAATTATACGTAATTTTGTTAGATGTATGCTATGCTATTATCAAAACACCACTAATGTTATTACTACGTTGTTTTCTATAATATATTCCAAACCCCGATAGAATATGATATGAAAGTCCATTTACTGGACCGGCATCGTGAAGAATTGGTTACACACTTACCTATGAGAGGTAAAGCGTTTAACTTGGATTATAGAACTTTTACAAATATTAGATACGGTGTCACCTCACACCCAACGACATCGACGCGTGAATTAAAAACAAGAGGACCTCATAATAATTGGTTACATAAACTTGGAGCGATGTCTCTAAAAGGCACTGAAAAGTGCATCATTATCTACTGCTTATGATAAATATCTCTAAACCAATATTCTGTAAATTGGTCATATGCTGTTCTTTGTTCCGCTATTGGTTCAATGCCCCCAAGACTTGATATTAAGATTTGATTATTCATTAACGCTCTGAATATGTCTTTATCTGTAATTATCCCAACCATGGTTTCTCTGTCAACTATTACTAGGCGCCGAATATTATTTCGGTACATACTATGGATAGCATCCTTGATTGTGCCGTTTATCGAAATTGTAACCAATGGTTTACTCATTATTTCACTTAAAGGTGAATGTAATGAAGCTGCGTCTAGCTTCCCCAAAATGCGTACAACGTCTCTTTCCGTAATAATTCCCACTGGTTTGCTACTACTTTTATCAACTATGATTACGCACCCAATATCGTTTTTATTCATAATTCTACAAGCTGCATAGATCGTTTGATCTATTGTTTCTGTTATTATTCCTTTGGTGCTCATGTAAGTAGAAACCGGAATGGTGTCAATACTCATTATAAAACCTGCACTCTATGAATATGTTATCCTGTGTTATATATAATGTGTCATATATCGCATACGGAAGAAGAGCTGTTGGCGAAGGGGATAACTCCTGCAGAATAGATATTTATTGCTCTAATTTGGTAACATCACAGAACATATTGCGAATGAAGCCTGTGTGGATTATTATTACATCTTATCAACTATTAAGACATTATTACATTGAAGTTGTTGAGATCCTGAAAGTGCCTCCAAACAATATCTCATCTGGGTTTTAATTGATGATACTTAGTTGCTGTAAGATGCAATTCCTTTAACTATATCTGTCTTAGTGATTATGCCCGCTAAACTCTCAGAGTTTGATTCTACTACTGGAAGGCCACTTATTCTATTGTTTGTCATTAATTGCGCAGCTTCTATCAAATCGGCATCCTTTGCAATAGTTATAGGGTCGTATTTCATCATATCTCCTGCTAAAAAGATCGCTTTTATTCCAGCTGGTATAAATCTCTGTATTCGCCTACGTGCCACCAATTCTTCTTGACTTGTCCAATATCTACTAGGCGATAGACCAATCCATACTCCAGTTCCAAAAAGAATACTTACAGGTAATAGATCATGACCTGTAACAATTCCAATAGGTTTATGATCTCTCGTTACTATCACTCTGGATATTTGATTATCACTCATAAGTAAAAGAATCATATGTAGGTTCTCATCAGGCGCTACTGTAATGACTTTTTTTGTCATGTATTGGTCTACCTTTAGCTTGCTTGGATAATGTCTTGCATATGCTTCTACCATATCACTTTTTGTGATTATTCCATTTAGCTCTCCCTCATCAACAACTACTATGGAGCTTATTTCTTTCTCTAACATCATCCTCACGCAAATATCCAGATTTGTTTGTTGTTCAACTTTTATCAAATCCGTGCTCATTATCTCATCCACTGAAACCTCGTTAAGACGTCTATTTGGCACTTCTTTGTACAAGAACCTTGCAATATCCTTCTCCGTAATTATTCCTAAAGGTTTCTTATCTTTAGCAATTATTACTCTGCTGATATTGTATCTTATCATCATGCTACGGACATCGTAAAGAGTTTTGCTTGGTTCTATTATGATGGCATGCTTGATCAAATCTTTTGCTTTTAACTCTTCATATTTTAACATATGTCTTTCTGCAAGTAATATATCAAATCTATATATATTTTCGATAATCATGATCCCATGCTATTTCTACCAAGGGACAGTCCTAGCTATAATCCCCATCATCATGATGAAGTGGTATGCCCATCGTTAGTTCAAATTAGGCTCAGGACATCTACAATGTAGCAATTTGTCAGAACTAAGGCAACAAAAAATTTCGAAAATTCTAGTTGCAGTCGATGGTTCAGAAGAATCAATGTTAGCCGCTGACTGTGCGATAGATATGGCAAAAAAGAATAATGCAGAGCTAATTGCATTAAATGTAATACATTCACAGAAGTATCTGTATTCACCTGCATATGCTTTGAGGCCGGTTACTCCTAGTACCACAAATTCGATCATAAAGAATCAGGAAGAAGAAGCTCAAAGATGGCTGGCTATAGTTAGAGAAAAAGCTAATGATAATAAAATAAAGTTAAGAATGGAATTTATCATTGATCCTACGTCAATAGTAGGAGCTATTGTCGAATATGCTGAACGCGAGAATATTGATCTATTAGTGACAGGATCAAGGGGTCTAACCGGCTTTAAGAAATTATTGATTGGTAGCGTTGCATCTGGAGTGGTAACATATGCACACTGTCCTGTTATGGTAGTAAAGTGAATTACAAATGCCCTGAAAGTTACACAAAGTCTGTCGGTCTAAACATATATCCATTCACTTTTAAGAGATCAGATCGCTAATGTTAGCTCATGTTCATTCATATCAACCAGATCCTGATGGTAGTCAAAAATCTATGGACTTGAGTTTTGGGTCAACTGCACACGGAGCAGGAAGAACTATGTCTAGAGGTGCTGCAAAGAGAAAATATAATGAACAAAGTGTAAAGAAGGCACTAGAATCTAGGGGAATATACGTTAAAGCACTTACTAGAGAAGGCATAGTAGAAGAGATTCCATACAATATGAGATATTTCTCATAACCTCGGAATAGCTACAAAGGTTGCACGATTAGTTCCATCGGGTGTAATAAAGGGATAATGTCATAACACTTGCAAAAAAATCTTGATACTGGCAGTACATACCTAGAATAACATTGACTATATTAGCTGATATCACACAATGCCTTGGTGATATCAGTCTTTGTAACTATCCCACTAGATTATCAACCGAATTCACAACAGGAAGACCACTTATCCTATTGTTTGACATTATTTGGGCTGCTTCAGTCAAGTCAGCTTCCCTTGTAACCGTTATTGGGTTATGTTTCATTCTTTCCCTTGCCAAAAAATATATTCTTTATACCACAAAGTAAGAACTTTTGTTCCTTTCTCAAAGCTATCAAATCCTCGCGAGTTCTCCAGTAAACTGCATACACGGGAGTCATAAGTAGTGCACTAATAGGTAGAAGATCGCGTCCTGTATCAGGGAACGCACTGATAAGTATTATTTTATTTATTCACCAAAGAGTTCCAGCATCTATTGCAAAGTTAGATTCTAGCTGACTTGTAATCATTAACTCATAAAAGACTTCCTCAATGAAGATGAAACATGTCCTATAGTAGCTTTGCTAGCTAGCACGTCATTCATAGTTTGGTACCTACCGGCCTTTAGGGAATACGCCTGTTTTATTTAGCATTTCCTAGAGTGGCATTGTTTCCTAATCTATCAAGAATCGCATCTTTGTATTTTTTATTAGTCACTTTATTTTGACAAAAAAAGAATGATAATCCCTTGTTTTAACAATTATTTTATTTCGACTTTTGTAGTCTCTTCCTCTGGTTTAGTTGGAGTCTTTTTTGGTAGATGTATTCGTAGTATACCGTTATTCATTTTTGCATCAATCTTTGACGGCAATATCTCGTCTGGTATTGGAATCCTTCTATGAAACGATCTGAATGACCTTTCATTATATACGTAGTTCTTTTTCTTCTCTTCTGCCTTTTCTGATTGTTCTCCAGAAATTTCAATGGAATTCTTTGTTGCTTTAACGTCTATTTTGTCCTTATCAATTCCAGGGATTTCCAGCTCTAATTCGTATTTGTCTCCCTTATCAACCATGTCGCATACAGGCAATCTTATTTCTCCATCTAAATCGGCAAGTACTGGAAAGCGCCAATCCAGTATTGAATAAGGCCGAAACATGCTCTCCATATCCTGTCTGAAGTCCTCAAAGATTTCGTCCATATGTCGTGCGATTGGTAATAATGGGCGTGATTCTTTTCTTCTTTCTATGCTGGTTTTTTCTGATGTTGTCATAGTGAAGAAGAATTAAGAATTACGGTATTTGAGAAGCAGGAATGTAGTGCCATGCAGTATAGTCATTGCTGATATATACTATAGTAACGCCTAAAGGAGAACACGTATGATAGCGAACAAACTAGAAGAAACGGAGGGTCTGACCCTGAAATCTACACTTTCGACGCAAGCACTAACGCCTTTAAATTCGATTACATCTGATTTTGAAGCCAGGCTTCTTTTGCAAGACAGTATAGAAGGCATTGTGAGAGAAGCAGAGGCATTTATTTCTTATCTATACTGTATGGTTAGTACGGATAAGAGAAATACATTACTTTCGAGGTACAGGGAATTGCTTAAGGACATGATAAACGATGTAGACATG
>JASHSN010000315.1 GCA_030038695.1 Nitrososphaeraceae archaeon | reverse complement strand
AGATCTTCAAGCGCATTGGCCACATGTCTCTTCCGTTTTGCAATTCGCTCTGCGTAGACTGACAATCTCCTCCTCAAGAAATTTACCGTTTCTTGTTGCAGTCTTGGATTGGGTGAACCTGCAGATTGGCGCGAACGGATTGATATTTCTGGAGTAGTTTGTCTTATATCTCTCAATACATTTTCTGCAGGCAAGCTCGAGCCGAATCTTTGAAGTACTTCTCGAATGTCTTCTTCTCGAAGCATTGTGAGTGGTTGTCTATTATTACCAATTGCTTTTTGCACTAGTAACCCTACCATTTTATGTGCCATTCTGAAGGATATTCCATTTTTGGCTGCTAATAGTTCAGCGAGATCGAAGGAGATAGCGTAACTGTTTCTCGACGATTGCACCATCTTTTCCTTGTTTATGATGAGAGATTTCACAATATAATCCATGACTTCTAGTGCCTGACTGGTCGTAGCAGACGCCTGCCATAATGAAGGTTTGATTTCTTGGAAATCCCTGGTATAACCTGATGGGACAGCCTTGACGAGAGTGATCATTGTAGCCAAATCACCGAAGACAACTGCCGCCTTTGCTCTTAGTAGTTCTAACGGATCCGGGTTTTTTTTGTGAGGCATCGCACTCGATGATGAGCTGGATTCATCTGAGATATCCAGGTAACCAAACTCATCGGTAGACCAGATTATAAGATCTTCTGCAATTCTGCTCAATGTTAGCATAATAATGGCAAGCAAAGCTGTGAACTCGATGATTGTATCACGCGAACTCGTAGCATCAATGGAATTCCGTACGACTCCATCAAATCCAAGCAACCTGGCAGTTTTCTTCCTATCGATTTTTATTCTTGACCCCCCTACAGCACCGGCGCCCAGTGGTGATTGATTAACCCTTCTATAAGTATCGTATAGCCTGTCCAAATCCCTTAAGAGAGCATCTGCATATGATATTACGAAGTGTGAAAAGGTTCCTATTTGCGCCTGTCGCAGATGTGTATACATTGGCATTATTGCATTCATCGTGTCATCTGCTTTTTCAAGCAGTGATGTGATTAAGGTGATTAACTTCTCACAGATATCATTTATTTCATCTCGAACCTTCATACGAATGTCTAATATCACTTGATCATTTCTCGATCGACCAATTTGGATCTTCCCGCCAATGTCAATGCCTATTTGTTGTATAATACAGGATTCTATAGATTCGTGGATATCTTCGACGTTTCCGTTTGTTAGCAACGATGGTTTGTGCCTTATTCGTTCCAATGCCATCAAAATTTTTTTTTGTTCGTGATGGGTCAATATTCCAATCTCGTGTAACATTATGACATGAGCTTCGCTCCCGAGTATATCGTAATGTAATATTTGTTGATCGTCAGAGATTGAAGACAGAAAATTCAATATATCTCTGTCAAGATTTCCTTTAGGCCTTGATCGATACACACATTGTCATCAAAGATGGTTTATTTTAATATTATAAAAGGTAAAACAAGAATCATGTTACTGCTAGGTGGTAACGTCTAGTGGCCGCATGACTAGCTACCAACTCGTGCTAGACGATCCATACAGGATCAAATATATGCAATAGTTATATATGGATCGAGAGAAAAAATTAACGATGAGCCAAGATATCCAGCAGACGCGTAGACAAATATTTGACGAATTAACTAAGGTAGTCGATCCCGAAATAGGCGTTTCAATAATGGAGTTGGAGTTAGTCGACAAAGTTGACATCAGTATTAACAAAGTAAATATAGATCTGCATTTGACGAGTCCTTTCTGTCCTGCCGTGTTTGGTTTTAAAATAGCTCAAGATGTACGTGACAATGTGTACAAGCTGCCCGGTATTGAAGATGTAAAAGTAAGTGTCAGTAACCACTTCATGGCTGACGCAATAAACAAACAAGTAAATGAAAGTCCGTTTCCTGCAAAAACATAGTTAGTCGCCAACGATGGGTTATTGGGTTACCTGACCATTATGTTTCATTTCTGCAATTTTCTTATCATGCTTTGAGAAACTCGTTAGGTGACGCCTAAGTAATTGTATACCTAAAGCAGGATCTACTCCTTTTGGTAATACGTTACTCCAAAACACGTCAAAATGGCACCTCCAAATTCCATGTTTGTAGTCAATATTCTTCATATCTTCGCGGGATTCGTTATCTCTCATCTGCAGAATACCTATAAGCTTGAGCCCAGGCTTGTGGCCTAAGAACTTCACGTCGGTGGCCACAGTGGGGAATGCTGAATAACAAAGGCCACATTTGAACAATATGAGAACTGCACATACTCGTCTACATCATCCAGGACTCTATGAATTCCGACAACTCCTTGCTAGCGATTAGATGATTTCTGATTTATTATATACGGTCATATACTCTTGTGATGCCTAAAGAATTCCGCGAAGTCTGTTACCCAGATCTCTGATGAGTGAGAAATTTAAGGGCTCAAGTGATTATAGGAGATTCCAATTCTTCGACGTTTGTATAGCAAGCAAGTCTAGGTCTTCCGTTAACCTTCATTCCATGATGCAATTCGACAGGAATCCCTGATGGCGCTGTCTTCGTGAGCCTTTGCGTACAAAAGAGCGTCGAGTACTGTTGACCAACGCTGCATTGGCACATCGAACGTAAAACGCATAACGCTAGGATTCACTATTAGCATTGTTTGCCCCATACACTCTCAAAACTATACTCCTGTCTGACGTCAATGTTTTCTTACTTCCCTTATCTCTTTTGCTCCCAATCTTTAACAACGGTATTTTTTCTAGAATACGACCCACTCATCCTATTCCAAGTCCGTTAGCAACAATTATCGTTCTAGTACCGAACGCAATTATAGCTATCATTGCAACAATCGTAAATATAGTAACACCATTTTCCCACGTATTTTTCTGTCGCAATTCCAGAAGAATAACTCGTAAGCCATTAAAGCCGTGTATAGCGAGAAGTATCAATATCGATTCCAGTAGAATGGCATATGAGGAGTTATGATAATTTGCTATTACGTTTGAAAATTGCAGGCTCGTGTGATATGGCACTATCAAACGCATCATAATATGTACTGCTACTACAAATAAAGCCCCTAGCCCCGTGATATAATGAATCCTCATTATTTGTCTTTCCTGGAGCATATTTACATCACCGTAGCCGTCTTTATCCTCCTCCGAAGAGCACGTTGCCGCCATAGACCATCGCTACCGCAGCCAGGATCAATGCAACCCATATTCCTGATTTCTGTTTATAGTTAAGCGAGAGAGCATCATACGGGTAGTCTGGTCTTCCAGGTCTTCCGAGTCCTGTTCCTGTTTCTGCAAATATCAGCCTAATACCATTTATCGAATGGTAAGTGCTGGTTCCAATAACGAGAACCAAAAAGAGATGTCCCCAAGGTGTTTCTGTGAACTGTAACATTGCGTTCCACGCACCCTCGCCGCTAGTAAGTGAAGATGTTTCGTATATGTGTCCAACGAAGTATATTAAGAGAAAGAGTCCCGTTAATCGCTGTAACCAGTAAGCCACACGCTCCCAGCCATACCTCGCAGGATTAAGCCAACCCCTTAATCCCTCATGATTCTTTCGGTCGGTCGCAACTGCGTCGAAGGACCTCCTTCTGCCTGACATCCACATTAATATTTCCTCTCCATAGGAACATAAGGCCTTATAGTTACTAGATGCCAAGTTATTCTTGGTTCCTCGCTGTTATACACCAATGTGTGCTTCAAGAATTTCTCATCATCCCTTTTCGGATAGTCGGTCCTTGCATGCGCCCACCTTATTTCTTGCCTAGTCAAAGCCCCAATTAGCACTACTTCTGCTATCCTTAACATAGAATCTACCCCCATCACATTTATAAAATTATTGTTGTATTTTCTTGCCGTGTCGTCTACATGCTTCCACGACGAACCCTCCAGTGCGTTTAGCTTTCTTACACCGTGCTTCAAACCCACTTCATCCCTGAATACAGAAGCGTTCGCATCCATAAGATCAGTCGGATCTTTTCTGGGTCGATACGGGTTCACTTCACCACTTCCTCTGAAAATATCATATAAATTCTCTTTTCTTCATCCAACACCTGCAAAGAAACAGAAGCAGAGGCAGAATTGTTGCTATGCGCCAGTTCGCCTGTGATTCTCCCCACATCTCCTTATCTCGGTTGCACCTTCAATATTAGTATGAATACCACCCATCATATAATGACAACCTGCCCTTCGATTACGTCAATACCTGAAAATTTCATTCCAATCTCCTTGATCCCAGCACGTCGTTCTTTTATATTGTCAGCCCCTAAATGGGTAAGATGAAGTTTCAAGCAATCAACACCGGATTCATGTTTATAGCCTCTACCTTGCTGAATTTCTTGCATCATAGCACGAGAAACGACGTCTGCGCAGCTTAAATTCCGTATGTAGGTACTACTTGTTCAAGTTCGCGCTTACGGAACAGCTCGCAAACTTGCTCTGTTAGATTATTCACGTTTAATAGAGTTTCAGTAAGATCTTTCATGTCCTTTAGTGTCACAAGTCCTTTCTCTATCTCCCCTTCGACAACGAAAATTATCAAAAGCGAATTTTTGGCATATGCATCTTCTAGTTGTTTGCGAATAGACCTCTTCTGTATGTCGTAGTCCGTATTAATGCCGGATTTTCGGAGATCAGAGACTATTTCCAGAACATGTTTTCTAACTCTTGACGATGCGTGGGCAACATAAACTATGGGAGTTTTAGATGGCTCCAAAAGCCCATGTTTTTGCATTGCTAGTACAATCCTTTCCACTCCACCAGCTGCACCTGAGGCACCAATATCCTTCCTTCCAAAAGCATCAGTCAACGTGTCATATCTTCCCCCACCGACAAGCGCACCAACGTTAACAAAAGGATCAAACGCTTCAAAGACTATTCCAGAATAGTAATCTAGTCCTCTAACTATTCCCAAGTTGATTCTAGTGTCATCTACTTTTCTCGACTTCAAAGAGTCCATTAGCTCTTCTAATTTGCGCCAGCTGATCAGCTCCTTTGACTCTAGATTACCCCTAACCTCTTCGAGGTTACCCTTGATCGTAGAAAGGTCAAGTACGTTGTGTAATATATTAGGGTTTATTCTGCCTGAGTATTCGTTGAGAATTTCTTCTGAACTTTTCTTTGAAACCTTGTCCAGAGCTCTCAGCATTTCACGAAGCGTTTTTTGATCATGAACCTCAAGTACCCGTTCAATATATTCCTCGATCAACTGGAGATCATTGATCTCAATGATGACCTTTAATCCTAGTTTCTTAAGAAAGAGCGAAGAAAATTCTATTACTTCCGCATCAGATTCCAAGCTAAATGGGCCATAAATCTCTATATCCCATTGATGGAAATACCTATATCGAGCCGCCTGTGGTTCATCATATCTCCAGACGCCAGCAAACGCAGCAATTTTAACAGGCAATTTCAAATCCCGCCTGGACGTAACAAAGCGTGTCAATCCAACTGTAAGATCAAACCTTAAGGCAATATTTCTCTCCCCTTTGTCAGTGAAACTGTATATGTCGTTGGATATTGAAGGGCCTGCCTTTGCCTC
>JASHSN010000314.1 GCA_030038695.1 Nitrososphaeraceae archaeon | reverse complement strand
TCCACAGGAGAGAGAGCAAACATACATACTGACTATTTGCGTTTTCCTCGAGTCAACTACCGCCTATTAAAATCGGTGGCTAGATACTAAATCTGCTACAATAGGCTGTTTGACGGCAGCCCTAGCAGCAATATTTATCGCTGCCACTTAATCAGCCATTTTTCTTATATCCACATTGCAGATATTCAAATTGGTTCTTATTTCTATTTTTCTTGTCTACAAAGTGACACTTGGCGCACTCGAAGTATTTTTAAGGTCAACTAATTTCTTCCGGAGGGCTCGATAACCTTGACGCTACAGATGGTTTCCGGATCATGAATCGATTTTTTTATTATTAATATTTCGTCGTGCAGAGATCTAAGCACTCCGGATCTGTCAACCAATTTACTTGACGCAGCTACTTTGGCCGGATAGCAAAAGGCTTAGAGGCACACCTTCACTGTTTGCTTTATATAAGAAATTGCCTGAGCTCTCCAAAAGCCCATTTTGAATGTCTATCACCGCACTAGAATCATATTTGAGATATGGTTTTTATAACACAATGAATATCCTGTTTGCTGTTTGAGATGCTAGTCCCCGTAAGATGTTTCACCTGTGGGAAAGTAGTTGGAGATAAATACCTGGAGTATACTAACAGAGTAAAAGCAGGCGAAGATCCGGCAAAGGTTAGCGATTCATTGAATATAAAGAGATATTGTTGTAGGAGGATGCTGATCTCCACCGTGGAGACAATATATCAAGTAATACCCTACTACGAAGCTCTCAGACGTAGGATGTCCGAGATTCAGTCAGAAACCGAATAAACCATCTAATGCCTTCAATAACCGGGATTAAGAGTCGAACCGTCTTCGACAGTAGAGGTGCCAAGACGATCGAAATTGATGTCATAACTGATGAAAAATTCTCTGGTAGAGCTTGTGCGCCATCAGGAGCAAGTGTGGGAAAATATGAAGCACAGAGTTTCCCGAAAAACAGTCCTGAAAAGGCTTTGGACGTTTTGAAAGCCAACGAAATAAAATTCATAGGATTGGACGCCGCAGACCCAAAGGCAGTTTTCGAAGTCCTTAGATCAATCTACAGTACTGAGACTTATTCGTTGGTTGGTGCTGCAGTTGCTTATGCTCTTAGCTTGGCGTCAGTACAATCTGCATCAAAGGCACTGGACACGCCAATGTTCACATTACTCAAACCACACGGCCCATATAGGTTTCCCTTTCCATTAGGTAATATTCTAGGAGGTGGTGCCCATGCAGGTCCAGGTACTCCTGACATACAAGAAATTCTTGCTTGTCCTGTGGGAGTAAGGGACATAAGTGAAGCCTTGGAGATGAATTTCAGAGTTCACAAGGAAGTGCGCAAAGTCATACAGGCCAATGACGAAGACTTTACTTATGGTCGTGGCGATGAAGGTGGATGGGCACCCAAAGCAGACAATGATCAGGCATTGGAGATTGCTGAGCGTGCTGTGAAAAACTGCGGTTTTACACTCGGTGACGACATGTCGCTTGGGATTGATTTCGCAAGCTCAACATTGTGGGATGCGAAAGCACAGGTGTATAACTACAAAAGACAGCAGATAACCCGTGACAGGTACAAACAAATAGACTATGTCAATCATTTGATAAAGAATTACAAGCTCATCTATGCGGAGGATCCTGTTAACGAGGAAGACTTCGAGGGTGCAGCAATTATTACTAAAGATAACAAACGATGCCTTGTTACCGGAGATGATATGTTAGTTACCAACGTTATGCGTGCTAAGAGAGCATCAGAGTATAAAGCATGTAGTGGAGCAATTTTGAAGGTCAACCAAGCAGGCAGTCTTTATGATGCTATGAATTTTGCTAAAGAGTGTACTGCAAATGGCATTAAACTCATAACGTCACACCGATCAGGAGAATCAATCGATTCTCATTTGGTTCACATAGCAATTTCGACAGATTCAAAAATGTTGAAAGCTGGCATCGTTGGCGGCGAACGTGTAGCTAAACTAAACGAACTTCTAAGATTAAGAGAGTATGATTTAATAGATGGCATGGCTGTCCTTTAACTAAAATGAGTGACGAGGTGGAGAGTTCTGACGTGGAGACCTTGAGTGTCGACTCGCCCAGTGTAGAGGGACCCAATAATAGCGCTAATCATGATGATAATACCCACTCTGAAAACGATCATAGCAATATCACCTCAACGACGAAGCCAAATTCTGAGGAAGTAGATAGACAAGAAGGAGATAATTTAGAAAAAATGATCCTTTCTACTGGTATTCGTGTGGGTACGCCGGTCAGGACTAAATATATGACACCGTTTATCGTTCGAGCAAATCCAGAAGGATTGTACATACTTGATATCAGTAAAACACTCTCTCGAATAGATGTAGCAGCAAAATTCATTGGTCGCTCAGCAATATCTAAAGTTGCAGTTACATCTGCCAGAGAATACGGCAAAACTCCTGTTGAGAAATTTTGTGAACTTACAGGCGCTATACGTATACTTGGACGATTTATGCCAGGAACCTTTACAAACCCCTCTTTACCAAAATATATGGAGCCAGAAATAGTAATTGTTACCGACCCGCAAGCAGATCAACAGGCAGTGATAGAATCTACAAGAGCTGGTGTTCCGGTCATAGCAATCTCAAATAGTGACAATGTAACTTCAAAGGTAGATCTAGTAATTCCTGCAAATAATAGAGGACGGAAAGCTCTCGCCACAGTTTACTGGCTTCTTGCTAGAGAGGTTTTAAAGAAGCAAGGAACGATCAAATTTGACAGCGAGATGAAGATGCCAATAGATGACTTTGAAACCAAGTTAGTCGAGGAAATTACTTGATCAAGGGGAATAGAAGAGCCCCAGCTGTTGCGGGCATCTTCTATCCTTCAGATGCCCGTGAGCTCTATCAATTGATAGAACTTTCCTTCAACGAACAACGTTTTGGTCCAGGCCACCTGCCACCGTCTGAAGAATTCAGTCGACGACGAATTTACGGAATTGTATCACCACATGCAGGCTATGTTTATTCTGGTGCTGTAGCAGCAAACGGGTACTATGAAACATCATCAATGAATTTCGATCGGATCGTGATGATTGGTCCTAATCATTATGGAATTGGGACAGGAATAGCAACTGTACGGAATGGAATCTGGGAGACACCTTTAGGTCAAGTCGAAGTAGATTCCGAGCTGGCCTCACAGATTGCTGAAAATTCTGATATACTTGATTTTGATGAATTAGCGCACAGCAGGGATCATTGCCTTGAGGTTCAACTTCCATTTCTCCAATATATCAAAAAAAATCAATTCAAAATTGTACCAATAATAATTATAATGCAAGACAAAGTTACTGCGTCTGAGCTAGGCGAATCTATAGCCAATTCGACTCGAAATCTTAACACATTGCTTATAGCTTCCTCTGATTTCACCCATTACGAGCCAAATGATGAAGCTCATAGAAAGGATAATGAATTGATTAAGGCAATACTATCTCTCGATATTTCTAATTTTTATAACATTTTTGAAAGACTCAACGTATCTGCCTGCGGTTATGGTGCAATTGCATCAATAATGACAGCAGCTAAAGAACTTGGGGCGACTAAAGGAGAATTGCTACGGTACGCCACGAGCGGTGATGTAATGGGCGACACAAATAACGTGGTAGGATACGCATCGATTATTTTTACATGAGGGTAGTGAGGAGCTCCGCAAGAGCCTCTGCGCCAGGAAAACTTGTCTTGTTTGGCGAACATTTTGTGGTTTATAATAATACGGCGGTATTGGCAGCTATTAACAGACGTGTCAATGTAACTGTGCATGTGAATAATACTGATAATATCAACATTACTTCGGACCTTGGACTCATAGGCTCATTTAAGGATTCACGATTTAACTTGCTGAGCGGTCCCCAGGAGACAAGAGCTATTTTAGCGCCTTTGTGTGAGTGTGCAAGATTGGTTCTTTCTGAGCGAGGTTGCAATCGTGGACTAGATATTGATTTAGTTTCGAACCTTCCTGAGAGTGTAGGACTTGGGTCTTCCGCAGCCTGCTGCGTAGCCATAACAGCTGCAGTAGATGCATTATTTCACAAACCGGATAGGTATTGGATAAGCGAAAAGGCGGTCGAATCTGAACGTCTAATACATAAGGATTCGTCGGGTGCGGACTGCCATATTTCAACGTTTGGAGGTTTGATGTATTTTGTAAAAAATGAAGGTTTCAAAAAGATCTATTCCAAGAAACAATTGTCATTAGGATTAATAAATACAGGAAGAAAGCACTCGACTGGAAAATTGGTTTCATCTGTCAAAAAATTCAAGGAAACTAATGTATCCTTATTCAAGGTCTTGACGTTATTTTCGGAGATTATTTCTCAGAAAGCCTTTGTTGCAATCAGTGAAGGCGATGAAAAAACACTTGGGAATTTAATGAACCAGAATCATGTATTACTCCAAGAGATCGGTGTTTCAGATAAGAAAATCGATGAATTGATTAATATTTGTTTGACAAAGGGCGCATGGGGAGCTAAACTAACTGGAGCAGGAGGTGGAGGAAGTATTATTGTATCATTTCCTCCTAACAACTATGAGTTGAAAGTATTTTTAGATAGTCTTGGTAAGAGTGAACTGGGTGGTCAATCGATTCCGGTGAAAGTCGATTTCAGTGGCGTTCTTGTGGCCTAATAGGGATTAGGACAACAACCCAGACCTAATACTAAACTTTAAGTCTGAGCAAAATTATGCAGTGA